>DATLOA010000321.1:0-4778 GCA_035536515.1 Burkholderiaceae bacterium
GCAATGCCGCGTTTGTTATCAGCGTTGGCGGCCGATGGGTTGAAAGTTAACGAGATCAGGACGCGAGTACAACCCGCCGTCACGTCCTACCCTGGAGACGGGAGGCTCGCACCCTCAAGTAATCCGAGTCCGGGTATGCAGTGGCCCCGTAGCGAGGCAGGCGCAGTAGCAGCGGTGGTGAAGCTTATGGACTCGGTGCCGGATTCGCCTCTTAAAGAAGCGGCCCGTAAGCTGGCAGAAACGCTTCGAAAGCGGGCGGACCGCTCCTAAGCGGTTTCGGTCTGGAACCGGAACGCGATAGGTGCCTGGTCTTCTTCGGCGAACGTCACCAGCTCAAACGAGGCCCGATCAGCCGTCAGCGCACGCAGCAGCTTGTTATTAATGGCGTGACCAGACTTGTGCGCTACGTACGATCCGATCAACGGATAACCAAGCACCGCCAGATCGCCGATCGCATCGAGCATTTTGTGCTTGGCAATCTCGTCCCCTGCGCGTAGTCCATCGGCATTCAGCACACGATACTCATCCATCACGATCGCATTTTCGAAGCTGCCGCCGATCGCCAGGCCCGCTTTGCGCAGTGTCTCGACATCGTTGACAAAACCGAACGTGCGCGCGCGAGACACTTCCTTGATGTATGAATCGCGCGCGAAATCGACCTCGACCATCTGCTCGGTGGCATCGATTGCAGGATGCTTGAAGTCGATCGAGAACCTCAGCTTGAAACCAAAGTAAGGCTCGAGCCGCGCCCACGCATCGCCGTCGCGAAATTCAACCGGTCTGACCACGCGAGCGAACTTCTTCGGCGCGTTCAGCTCGCTGATGCCCGCGGCCTGAATCAAAAATACGAAGCTCGCGGCGCTGCCGTCCATGATAGGAATTTCGGGAGCATCGACGTCGACATAGCAGTTGTCGATACCGAGTCCGGCGAGCGCGCTCATCAGGTGCTCGATCGTCGCCACCCTCGCGTCGCCGCGCCCGATCGTAGTCGCCATTTTCGTATCGACCACGCTTTCCGGCTTCAGTGGAATATCGACCGGCGGATCGACGTCGATCCGCCGGAATACAACCCCAGTATCCGCCGCCGCAGGCCGCAACGCCAACTTGACCTTGGTGCCGCTGTGCAAGCCGATGCCGACCGCGCGGGCGATCTGCTTTAAAGTGCGCTGTTTGATCATGGCGTGAGTTTACTGGCCTTAATCAGCCTGCTTGCGAAGAAAAGCCGGTATGTCGTAGCGGTCGGACCCAGTGTCCTCCATTGCGGCGACTCTTGACTGCGCCGATTCGCGCGTGCGCCAGATCGCCGGCTTGTCAAAGTCGCTGTAGTCCGACGAAGAGCCATGAGAAGCCGCGACCGGTACGGCGATTGGCGCATTGTCGGTGCCCGTGCGCACTACCGTAAACGGCGTCGATTGCTTCTTCGACGCCGCACGGCCGAGGCCGGTGGCAACGACTGTAACGCGCAATCCGTCGCCGATCGTTTCGTCGCACACAGTGCCGAAGATCACCGTCGCATCTTCGGCTGCGAACGCACGAATCGTGTTCATCACTTCGCGTGTCTCCTTCATCTTCAACGAAGACGACGCCGTGATGTTGACCAGAACGCCGCGTGCTCCCGACAGATCGACGCCTTCGAGCAGCGGACTTGCGACGGCTTGTTCAGCAGCAATGCGTGCGCGATCCAGGCCAGAAGCGAGCGCGGTGCCCATCATCGCCTTGCCCTGCTCGCTCATCACCGTCTTCACATCCTCGAAGTCGACGTTCACCAGGCCCGGCACATTGATGATCTCGGCAATGCCGGCGCACGCGTTATGCAGCACGTCGTCGGCGGCCCTGAAGCATTCGGCCATCTCGGCATCCTCGCCCATTACCTCCTCGAGCTTGTTGTTTAGGATCACGATCAGCGAGTGAACGGTATCTTCAAGCAGGTTGACGCCGGTTTCGGCGAGTTTCATGCGCCGGGGCCCTTCGAACTCGAACGGCTTCGAAACGACCGCCACCGTCAGGATGCCGAGGTCTTTCGCGATCTCTGCGAATACCGGCGCTGCGCCGGTGCCCGTGCCGCCTCCCATCCCCGCGGTAATGAACACCATATGCGCACCGCGCAGCGCATCCGCGATCCGATCACGCGCCTCTTCAGCGGCCGCGCGCCCTGCCTCGGGGCGGCTCCCTGCGCCCAGACCGGTCTTGCCGAGTTGCAGGATGTTTTTGGATGATGATCGCGCAAGCGCTTGATGATCGGTGTTGGCGCAGATGAATTCCACGCCTTGCACACCACGAGCGATCATGTGCTGAACCGCATTGCCGCCCGCACCACCGACGCCAACGACCTTGATGATCGTGCCGCGCGTTTCCGTCTCAAGAATTTCGAAAGTCATGTTGCCTCCTGCTTAGCCAAGTTAAGTAGATCAAGTGCTGCAATTCGAAACGCGCAAAGCCAAAAGCACAGAAGCGCTTGGCATTGGACGCTCCACCGTCAACAACTGCTTTCCATCAAAAATTTCCCACGACCCATTCCTTCATGCGTTTCACTGTTTGCTTGAACGACCCCGTCTGTTGCGCGAGCTTGCGACCGCGCAGACGCTGTGAATGCGCTTCAACCAGCAGGCCCATCGCAGTCGCAAAGCGCGGATTGCGCACAACGTCGGACAGCGAGCCCGTGTAGTTCGGCCAGCCGATGCGCGCGGGCTTCAGGAACACGTCCTCCGCCAACTCGGTCATGCCTGGCAGCAAGCTAGTTCCCCCCGTCAACACGATGCCCGACGACAGCAGCTCTTCGTATCCTGATTCGCGCAGGACCTGCTGTGTTAGCGTGAACAACTCTTCGACCCGAGGCTCGATCACCGCAGCGAGCGACTGGCGCGACAGCAGCCGCGGACCGCGATCACCAAGTCCTGGGATTTCGATCTTTTCGCCGGGATCGGCCAGTACTTCTTTTGCCACGCCCCAGCGCAGCTTGATGTCTTCTGCATCCGGAATCGGCGTTCGCAAAGCCATCGCGATGTCGTTGGTGATTTGATCGCCGGCGATCGGAATGATTGCGGTGTGGCGAATCGCACCACCGGTGAAAATCGCGATGTCAGTAGTGCCGCCGCCGATGTCGACCAGTGCAACGCCGAGCTCTTTTTCGTCGGACGTCAGTGCCGACAGCGACGACGCGAGCGGCTGCAGAATCAAGTCCTGCACCTCGAGCCCGCAACGGCGCACGCACTTGATGATGTTCTGCGCGGCGGAAACTGCGCCGGTGACGATATGCACGCGCACCTCTAGCCGTACACCACTCATGCCGATCGGCTCCCGAATGTCTTCCTGGCCGTCGACGATGAACTCCTGCGTCAGCACGTGCAGCACCTGCTGATCGGTGGGAATATTGACCGCCTTGGCCGTCTCAATCACGCGTGCGACGTCCGGAGCCGCCACCTCGCGGTCCTTGATCGCCACCATGCCACTCGAGTTGAAACTCTTGATGTGACTGCCGGCGATGCCGGTGAACACGTCGCGAATCTGGCACGCCGCCATTAATTCGGCTTCCTCGAGCGCGCGGCGTATCGATTGGACGGTCGCTTCGATGTTGACGACCACGCCTTTGCGCAGGCCTTGTGACTCCGCCTGTCCAAGGCCGATCACCTGGAACCGCCCATCGACCAGAACTTCGGCCACGGCGACGACGACCTTCGAGGTGCCGATGTCAAGCCCGACGATCAGATCTTTACTCTCGTTTCTCATGGCTCATTTTTTTGAGGCTCGGTCGGGCTTCATCTTGGACGGACTCGATGCCGCCAGGCCGTTGGCGTAACGCGCGTCAATGCGGGCGGGCGCGCCGCCAAGTTGCGCAACGACCGTTGGATACGCGGCAATGACTTGCGCGACGCGATCGCTGAGCGGCATCGCGGCCCGATCGCGGCCAAGCTCGACGCGAAGATCGTCGGCGTGATTCGCGTCGCCCACACTGGGGGCGAGCCGCAATGACCAGGCCTTGCGATCGGAGATGTCGATGGCGGCAATGCGGAGCGACAACGCGGCGAATTGCGCCGATAAGTCGTAGTAGCGGCGCGCAGCATCCTTCGCCGCGCCAACCGGCCCGCTGAATTCCGGCAGCTGACCATCGACTTCGGCTTCGTCAGGATTGGCGACGAAAAGCTCGCCGCGATCGGACAACAGCCGTCCGTCTTCCCACACACCAAGTGCCCTGTGCTCCGTCAGTGTCACCAGGAGCCGGTCGGGCCACACGCGCCGTACCGACGCTTGCGCGATCCACGGCACCGTCTCGAACAGTCGCCGTGTGTCGTCGAGTCGCATCGTGAAGTAATTGCCTTGCATACGACCCGCCAAAGCGGTGCGCACGGCTGCCGCGGTCACGTGCCGCAATTCGCCGCGCACATCGACTCGCTTCAGCTGAAACTTCGGATGCTGTGCCACACGCGACAGTGCAGCGCCGCCGAGCGCCAACAGTGCAAGCGCAGTAAACAGTACGGCCAGCCGGTTCATCGCGTACGCGCTCACCGGTTTGCCTTTCGATCCAGCGTTGCGAGTGACAAAATCCGCAGCACCAGGTCCTCGTAGCTAATGCCGACTGCGCGCGCCGCGATTGGCACCAGCGAATGCCCTGTCATTCCCGGCGACGTGTTCAGCTCGAGCAAGTACGGTTCATTGCTCTTGCTAAGCATGATGTCGATGCGTCCCCAGCCGCGGGCGCCAAGCGCGTTGTATGCGCGGACCGAAAGCTGACGGATTTTTTCACTCAGCGCCGCATCGATCGGCGCCGGACACAAATATTT
>DATLOA010000322.1:0-8139 GCA_035536515.1 Burkholderiaceae bacterium
TGCTGATCGGACCCTTGACGAGGTCGTTCCACGCGACGTCCCCGTCATCGGGATTGCGAAAACGAAATATCGGCTGCACGCCACCAGGCGGCTTAAGGCGTGCGTTCCCCGGCCGCCAGCGGCCGTCGTAGCGCGGCTTCTCGTTGCGCGCAATCTGAGCTTCCCGCAACACCTCGAGCTCGTCCTTACTCGCGTAGCAGCGGTATGCACGGCCATCGGCAAGCATTTGTTCGAGCACTTCGCGATAACGTGCGAGGCGCTCGGTCTGCCGCACCGGACCTTCGTCGTAGTCGAGATCCAGCCAGCGCATGCTCTGCAGAATCACCTGCACCGCTTCTTCCGTAGAGCGCTCGGCGTCAGTGTCTTCGATGCGCAAAATGAATTTTCCGCCGTGATGGCGCGCGAAAGCCCAGCAAAATAGCGCCGTGCGCGCGGTACCCAGGTGCAGCATGCCCGTGGGGCTCGGTGCAATGCGCGTTCTGACTTCGCTCATGCATTCATGGTAACTGGCACGGCGAATCCGGCTTGCAATGTCTCGATGTCGTTCAGATAGTTTCTTCGGCCCGCAGCAAATGATCCTGCGGATTGCCGTAGTGCTGATACGCACCCCACGTCGACTCGATGCGCTCGTCGAATACCGCGCGGCGCGCTACGTTCAAGGCCGAGCCGATCGAAGCGCGCTCAAGCAGCGCTTGATAAAACATCGCCGCGATCGTCAGCGCCTGCGCGTCATCCACCGGCCAACCAGTACCGGTGTAATTCGGCACTCCGCGCTCGAAGAACGCCTGCGCGATCGTCGCGAGCCCGCGCGACAGCTCATCCGCCGCAAACGCCTCGCCCGCGTGCAGCACGCCGGAGAAGCACGCATTGGCGAACACCAACCGCGGCACCGCGCGTGCGCGGAAAATATCCTGCGCGGTAAGCACGGTATCCGCGCCAAAGATCCAACCGCTCGCCTCGGGCGACTTCGCGTTGTAGTCGCCGTGTCCCGCGTAATGAACGATGTCGAAGTCCCCGGTCAAAAGCAGCGCAAGAATCTCGATCGGGTCGCACTCACCGGCGCCGATGCGCTCGACCACTTCGATCTTCAGCTTGCCGCCGCCGAAGTCGCGTCCGTTCGCGCTCTTCAGGATGTCAGCTACGCGCCGCCCTTCGATGCGTGCACCCTGCAACTGAAGATCGCGCTCGGGTGCGGGATCAGCAATGACGAGAACACTCAGCTGGTTGTTGACCGGCGGGCTCAGGCCCGGCGCCTGCGACAGCAACGTCCTAAACTGCCGCGACAACTGCAGATCGGTACCAAGCCATCGCAACGGCGCCGCACCGCTACGAGATGGAAAGCAGGCCATCTCCCACGGAAACGCCGCGGTCGCGCGATCGACGATCAAACGCAGCGGCTGATCGCGGTCGAGCACGTCGGCGAAGTCGTGAGGCAGCAGATAGTCGTGTAACAGCCGCCCGTATTTTTCCTGCTCTTCGCGCGTGCTCGCTTCACGCAACGCGCGCGCAGCCTTGGAGGCAAAGTGTTGATTGACCTTGACCTCGCGCACCGGCACCACTGCTTGCTGGCTTAGCGCGGAGAAGCGATACACGCCTTCGTCGTCCTGCTTGCACTCGACGGTAATCCGCACTTCGTCGGTGCGCGTGCCGCTGGCGGCGCTCTTCAACGCAGGCTTTCGATCACGGCGTTCTGAAGCGCGCGCGCGCTTGACTTCCTGCGGACTCGCTTTCTTTATCGTGATCTGAGCCGACGACAGCGATTGCGTCGCACTCAGTTCAATCAGCCTCTCGGTCAGCTCGAAAAATCGCGCCGCCGAGCGCTCGATGATGATCACCTGCAACGGCGGAGGCGCTTTGTCACCGCTGCTCAACTGCCCGAGTCCATTGCCGAGGCCTTCAAGAATCTCGCGCAGCGCAGTCTCGCGATTCAGATTGCCGTTGCCGGCGCCAACCAGCACCGTCGCGATCGTCGAGTAGCCCAGCGCGCTCGCGCCCTGAGCAACGTTCGACATTACGAGACGTAAATCGCTGGCCCCAAAGCGACCGAACTCGCCCATGCCCGCCACCACGACCGACTGGGCGGCGAGGCGCCCCGCCGTAGGCACGTAGAACGTTTCACCGAGCGTGCCGGCGATCATTCCTTGCCGCACCGCGCGCGTGATCCATCCGTCAAGCTTTTTGTCGATCGCGCCGATCGCGTTGGTCGGCAACACGCCGCGGTAATGCCCGACGACAACTACCGGTACCGCTATCTCCGCGACATCGCCGAACCTGACGGCGACCTGAAGTTGCGCAAGCTTGCTCGGCGCGGCTTTCTTCGGGCGCGTCGATGCAACGTGCTCTGCAGGCGGCTTTGGCATCGATCGCGTGCTCGAGCCGAGCGCGGCCTTGATGATCGCCTCCTCGGCAAAGCGTTTTTCATCGTCGCTCAGCTGCGACTCGCTGGTGACGTTGCGATTCGCAATGCGCCCGAGCTCTTCGAGCATCCGCTTGTCGGCTGCTGAGCGATAAGCGCGCATCGAGCGCGCCACTCGCTGAGCACCGCGCAATACGGAAGTACCAAGTACATCGGTCTCGCCGGTTTGCAGCAACTCATCCACCGCGCTCAACACCATTTCGTTGCGCGCCAGATCTCCGTGCGCTTCATCTACATAATAGGTCGGCACGCCAGGCAGCAAGCCGAGCTCGTGCGCGACACGGCCATCGCCGTCGCTGGTCAGCTCATATTCGAATTCGCCGGGAGCGACGATCGACATGCCCGTGGGTGTTACGCGCTTGCACCCGGCCACGTAAACCATGCGCGCCGGATCGATCGCCGATTGTTCGAGATCAACGTGAAACTGGAAAGTGCGATTCAGATGCAGTTGCGACACGCCCGGTGCTGCCCCCCAGGTGTCTTTCTGATAGATCGCGTGCAAGTGCGGCTTGAGTTTGACCGGGGCCGGCAACAGCATGTACGACCCGACAAACGTGTTGCTGATTTCAAGCAGCTCGTTCAGGCTGTGCACCAGATCGACACGCGCCAGCATCTCGATTGTCTCGTCTGAGCCTGTGAGCACTGGTGGAATGGCGAACGACCCGTAGTTGGGAGTGCCAAGCATGATCAAGCGCCCGCCCGCGACCAGGTCGGAATCTTTCATGCCCTCCCACACCTGCGGATGGCGCCGAATGAAATTGCGCGCGACCAGGCCACCGAGCGAATGCACGACAAGATGGCACGGCCGGTCGGCAAATCGTGCGCGGATGAAATCGGCGAGAAGATCCGATGCCTGATCGATATCACGCCGCCAGTCGTACGCTAGCGGCTCGACATTCCAGCGTGCGCGCAGCGTCATTACAGCGCGCGCATAAAAAGTCTTGTTGACGCCGGAAGCGAGCACGCGAAGGCGGCCGTCAGCTTCGGCGTTACCACTCGAAGCGAGCCGCAGCTCGTTCAGGCGACCCCGAATGATGCGCCACAGATTGATCCAGATGTGATCCTTGTCGCCGCCAGCGTCGATAACGTCGAGGTTCGAGCCGGTGATGCCGGGCAGAAAGACAACGTTGCCCAACGGCGCCTGACGCGAACGAACGAGCTGTGCGCGGCGCGCAAGCCTTATTAGGTGCTGTTGTTCGTCTTCGCCGAATAACCGATCGACCTCGGCCTGTGCTTTGCGGCTTTTGCCGCGCGGCGCGGGTGAAGCCAATGCGTTTTCGAGACGATCCCAACCGGGATCGGCGTGCACATCGGGCGCAGTTCGCGCTCTCGATTTACTGGTTGGCTTGCTGGTATTTCGCGGCTTATTTTTTCGCGGCTTGCGCTGGGCCATGGCGTTTCCTAAATGCTTCTGGCATCTTCACTGGCGGCCCGCAGGCATGCAAGAGCTATTGGTGGGTGGTACAGGGTTCGAACCTGTGACCCCTGCCGTGTGAAGGCAGTGCTCTACCGCTGAGCTAACCACCCGCTTGACTCAGAAATCGAGGACGCGAATTATTGCACGGGCTCGCGCGTTGTCAGCCGGGATTACGATGCTTCGTTAGGTTCCGAGGACGTGATCTGAATCTCTCGCACACTCTGTTTCGCGTTGCGCGCCGATTGCCTCGCGCGGTGGCGGTTATCGAGCGTGATCGTGTCGAGCTCAGTTATCAGCAACTGTCGGAGCGTTCGCTGCGCCTCGCTTTCGCGTTAGTTGCCCTCGGTGCAATGCCAGGGATGCGCGTCGCGCTGCTGATGCGCAACTGTGCCGCGTATGTCGAGCTGATGTATGCCTGCTGGGCCGCCGGCGTCTGCGCAGTTCCAATCAACATGCGGCTGCATCCGAAGGAGGTCGCCTTCATTCTCGACGACGCGGATGTGCGCGTGGTGTTTGTCACTGATGAGATCGACACGACGGCGATCGTGGCCGAGCGCGGAGCGACAACGCACTTCATCGACGTGGAGAGGGCGGAGTATCGCAAGTTGGTGCACTCCGAGCTGCTGCCGGTACCGCATATCGATTCGGCGCAAGCGCCTGCTTGGTTGTTCTACACCAGCGGCACCACCGGACGCCCGAAGGGTGTCGTGCTGACCCACCGCAACCTGCTGGCGATGACGCTCAATTACCTGTCCGACGTCGACCACGCCGCGGTCGGCGACCATCTGCTGCATGCGGCGCCGATGTCGCATGGCTCCGGGCTGTACATGATCCCGAATATCGCCGCCGGCGCGACGCAGCTGATTCCTGCTGGGCACGGATTCGACGTCGAAGAGATTGCGCACATCATCGCGTACACGCCGCATTTGAAATTCTTTGCGGCGCCAACGATGGTGATGCGATTGGTTGAAGGTTGGCGCGGCGAAAGCAAGCCATCCAACCTCAAATCGATCATTTACGGTGGCGGCCCGATGTACGTTGCGGACTGCCTGCGGGCTCTCGAATGTTTCGGCGCGCGACTGGTGCAAATCTACGGGCAAGGCGAGGCGCCGATGACAATTACGGTATTGCCCGCCCGCGACCATTTCGATGATCACGATGGCCGTCGTCTGGATCGGCTCGGCTCGGTGGGGCGTGCGCAAACAGGCGTCGAGGTGGCCGTGATGGATGACAATGACCATCCGCTGCCGCCTGGCGAGTTGGGTGAAGTCTGCGTGCGCGGCGACGTCGTAATGACCGGCTATCTGAACAACCCGCAGGCCACCGCCGAAACGCTTGCCAGCGGCTGGCTGCACACGGGTGACATCGGCCGCTTCGACGCACACGGCTATCTGACGCTGGTTGATCGAAGCAAGGATTTGATCATCTCGGGCGGTTCCAACATCTATCCGCGCGAAGTCGAGGAAGTTTTGTTGCGACATCCGGCGATCAAAGAGGCCGCGGTGCTCGGAGAACCCGATGCGCAATGGGGCGAGTCAGTCGTTGCGGTGCTCGTGGCGCAAACAGGACTACTGGCCGATCAACAAGAGCTCGATGCTTTCTGTCTCAAGCACATCGCCCGCTTCAAGCGGCCGAAGCGCTACGTGTTCGTCGAGCAGTTACCGCGCAATGCGACGGGCAAGGTACTGAAGCGCGAGCTGCGAGGGCAACTTGCTAGTGGGCGAGACTCAACCGCCACACCGGCGTAACCCTGGCTTCACGTGCTATCAAGTCGAGAAGCGCTTCGTGCTCCGCGACTTCTTCCTCTGCAACCGCGACTGCCACCAATTGACTGATATCGACCGGACCGAAGTTGGCGGTTAGCGTGTCGTCGTCGAGCACGTCGATGACAAGGCTGTCCTGGCCGCGCGTCATCGCGAGAAACACGTCGGCCAGCAAGCCGGCATCGAGCAACGCACCGTGCAGCGTGCGGTGCGCGTTCGACACTGCATAGCGTTCGCACAGCGCGTCCAGCGAATTGCGCTTGCCCGGGTGCTGCTCACGCGCATGTTGGAGCGAGCAGATCACTCTCAGGCAGTGCTCGGCGAACCGGCTGCGCCCGATTCGCGTTAGCTCGGCGTCAAGAAACTCGATGTCGAAGTCGGCGTTATGAATGATGACCTCGGAGTTCTTAACAAAAGCAATGAGGTCATCAACGATGTCGCAGAACTTCGGCTTGCCTTCGAGAAACTCGCGGTTGATGCCGTGTACTGCAAGAGCGCCTTCGTCGCACTCGCGCTCGGGGTTCACATACTGATGAAAGCGGCGGTCGGTAATTCGGCGGCCGACAATTTCGATCGCGCCGATTTCGATGATGCGGTGACCATCTTTGGCTTCAAGCCCCGTAGTTTCGGTGTCGAGTACAACGAGCCTTGACGTCACACTGAACCCTTCACTCCGCGCCGCCCTCCGCAATCGCCGGCTGCGCATGCTGATGTGAACCCATCCACTTGCCCAGTACCTGCTCCATTAGTGTGTACATCGTTGGCACCACATATAACGTCAGCAGCGTGCCGAATGAAAGCCCACCTACGATCACCCAACCGATTTGAATGCGGCTTTCTGCGCCGGCGCCGGAAGACAGTGCAAGCGGCAGCGCACCCAGCACCATCGCGCCGGTCGTCATCAGAATTGGCCGTAATCGCAACACCGCCGAGTGACGAATCGCCTCGAACAACTCCTCCCCGCGCTCCTGCAACTGATTCGCAAATTCAACTATCAAGATGCCGTGCTTGGTGATCAAGCCCACTAAGGTAATTACCCCGATCTGACTGTAGATATTCCAAGTGCCGCCGGTGATCCACAGCGCGAACAGCGCACCGGCCATTGACAACGGCACCGACAGCATGATGACAAACGGATCGGCAAAGCTCTCGAACTGCGCAGCGAGCACAAGGTAGATGAAGACCAATGCGAGTGCCAGCGTCAGATAAAAGCCCCCGCGCGCGTCACGAAATTCACGCGACTGGCCGTTCAGGTCTGTAAGTGCATCGGACGGCAGCACGCGGCGGGCGGTGTCATCCATCATCTTCAATGCATCTCCAATCGTGTAACCAGGCGCCAGGCTGGCGGTGATCGATACCGCGCGCAGCCGCTGAAAGTGGTTCAGCGATGAAGGTGACACGCCTTCGAGCACTGTGACGACATTCGCAAGCTGCACCATGGAGCCGTCGCGTCCGCGCACATAAATATCGCTGATGTCATTCGGTCGGCTGCGATCGCGCGGGGCAACCTGCACGATCACGTCGTACTGCTCGCCTTCTTTCTTGAATCGAGTGATTTGGCTGCCGCCCAGCATCGTCTGCAGCGTACGGCCGACGGTCTCAACCGGAATGCCGAGATCACCGAGCTTGTCGCGATTGATATCAACTCGCAGCTCAGGGGTGTTCAGCCGCAGATCTGACTGCGGATTCATCACGATGCCGGTCTTCGAAATCTCGGCAATGAATTCCTGCGCGATGCGATCGAGGTCGGGGTATGGCACCTGCGCCATCACGATGTACTCGACCGGCAGCGAGCGGAACGACTGTCCGAGTGACGGCGGATTAACAGCGAAGCCGATGATCCCGGGCAAACTCTGAAACTGCTGATTCAACTCGCGCGCGATATCCTGCTGCTTGCGCTGGCGCTCCTCCCAAGGCTTCAAACGCAAAACCGCGGTGCCGAAGTCGACCGACGGGAATCCTGCAATCGCGTTGTATGCAGCCATTTCGGGAATCGTCGAGAAAAACTTTTCTACCGGGCGCAACTGCTCGGAGGTGTATTCCACTGTTGCGCCAGGCGGCGCCTGCATGCGCCCGAATATCACGCCACGATCCTCAAGCGGCGCCAACTCGGAACGCAGTAACGTGAAAAACAGCGCGCCGAGTCCGGCGGTAATCAGCCACACCACCACCACAATCCAGCGATGGTCAAGTAGCCACGTCAGCGAACGCGCATAGCCGTTAGTGAGCGCCGTCAGCCAGCGCTCGATCATCGTGAATATGCGGCCGTGCTTTTGTTCGTGCTTCAGCAGCTTGCTGCACATCATCGGAGACAACGTCAGCGCAACGAAGCCGGAGACAAGCACCGCGCCTGCCAGCGTCAGCGCGAACTCGATGAAGAGCCGCCCGGTACGTCCGGTTGCAAACGCCAGCGGCGCAAACACCGCCGTCAGCGTCAGCGTCATCGCAACCACAGCGAACCCGATTTCCTTGATGCCCTTGATCGCCGCCGTCACACGGTCCATCCCGGATTCGACGTTGCGATAGATGTTTTCGAGCACGAC
>DATLOA010000323.1:0-17107 GCA_035536515.1 Burkholderiaceae bacterium
TGCTCGCGTATGCGGTCATTGGCTTTGGTGCGGCGGCGTATTCGCCGGCCAAGTACGGCATCGTGACCGAGCTGCTGCCGCCTGAAAAGCTGGTCGTCGCCAATGGCTGGATCGAAGGTCTCACCGTGACGTCGATCATCGTCGGATTTCTGATCGGCGGCGTGTTGATCGACAAGAACGTTGCCGCGTGGTTGCTGACGCACGATATGCCGGTGATCGAGACCGGAATCGACCTGCCTGCCGAAGCTGCCATCGCGGTGATCGTCTGGATCTACGTGCTGGCGGCGGCAATCAACTTGATGATCGGCGATACAGGCGCGCGTTACGCGAAGCAGCATGCGAACCCCTGGAAGCTAATCGTTGGATTCGTGCACTGCTGCAAAGTCCTTTGGCGCGACAAGCTCGGGCAGATCTCTCTGGCGGTGACGACGCTCTTCTGGGGCGCGGGTGCGACCCTGCAATTCATCGTTCTGAAATGGGCTGAGACAGTGCTGGGGCTCGACCTCGCGCGCGCTGCGATCCTGCAGGCGGTGGTTGCCGTAGGGATCACGATGGGTGCGGTTTACGCGGCAGCGACGGTATCGCTGAAAAAGGCGTTGAATGTGCTGCCCGTCGGCATCGCGATGGGGGTGATCGTTGCCGGGGCCGCGTTCTACTCACCGGCGGCTGTGCCCGAGGGCTCGATCCGCATTGGCATGATCAACGCAACCTATTTCCTGTTGGTTGCATGTGCCATTTTGGTGTTGATCGGCCTGCTTGCCGGCTACTTCGTAGTTCCGATGAACGCCTTACTGCAACATCGCGGTCACGTGCTGTTGTCTGCCGGGCATTCAATCGCGGTGCAAAACTTCAATGAGAACTCCAGCATTCTGTTGATGCTCGGCCTATATGCACTGCTGGTGTGGCTAAACCTAGGCATCCAGACGGTGATGCTGCTGTTCGGCGTGTTCGTCGCAGTCACCATGTTTCTGGTGCTGCTGCGGCACCGATACAACCAAAGGCAGTTCGATTCGGTGGCGCTGATCGGCGAAGTGATTCACTAACCGCTGTTAAGCGATCGAGTGCACGCTGCGCGCCAGGCATAAATCGGCCCAGCTCTTCTCCTTATCTACCAGATTGCGCAGCAGGTAGGCGGGGTGATATGTGACGACGACGGGTATCTGCCGCCCCGCCACGCTGATCCGATGCTGCTTGCCACGCAGGCTCGCAATGCTGGAATCGGTGCCGAGCAGCGACTGCGCGGCAAATCGCCCCATTACGACGATCAACGCCGGACCCACCAGCTCGATCTGGCGGCGCAGGAACGGTTCGCACTTCGTCACCTCTTCGGGCTGCGGGTTACGATTGCCAGGCGGGCGACACTTCAACACATTAGCGATATAAACGGACTTCGGCGTCTCTCCCTGACGCGACATCCCGATGCTGGCGAGCATGTTGTCCAGCAGGCGTCCCGCCTGCCCGACGAAGGGCTCGCCACGCGCGTCTTCTTCGGCACCCGGCGCTTCACCGATCAGCATCCAATCGGCACTCGCGTTGCCGACGCCGAACACAGTCTGCCTGCGAGTCTCGCACAACGAACACGCGCGGCAGTGCGCAACCTCGTGCTGCAAGTCTTTCCATTCGAGCCGGGCAATGCCGGCAGCTCGGTCTGCAATGGACGGCGCAACGGGTCCGCTGCGTTCCGCACCGCTGCGCAGCCGGTATATCGGACCGAGGCCCATCGCTTGCCACATCTGTGCGCGCCTGATATCCATCGCTACAGCGACACGCGCATGACAACCGCGTCTTCGCGGCCGCTTGCTGCCGGGTAGTACCCGCGCCGCATGCCGATCTTCTCGAAGCCGTAGCGTTCGTACATTCGTACCGCAGACGCATTGCTCGGCCTGACTTCGAGCAGCATCGTGCGCGCGCCGTAGCCGCGCGCGACTTCCGCCATCCACTCAAGCGTGCGCCAGCCGACACCCTCGCGCTGGCAGCCTCGCGCGACGCTCAGGTTGAGCAGATGCGCTTCGTCGATCATCAGTGTCATTACCGCATACGCAACCAGCGCGGCTTGCCGATCGCGCAAAACCCACACGCTGTAACCCGAGCGCACCGAGTCAAGAAAGTTTCCTCGTGTCCAAGGAAATGGGTAAATGTCGGTTTCGATCGCAACAACTTCGTGCAAATCTGCCTCGACCATCGGCGCGTAGCGATCTAGCTCGGGCTTCGGCAGTGCGCTCAATGTTGCTCCCTTGCGCTGCGCGAAGTTGCTGCACCCGAGACGGCGCGCTCCTCGGGGGAGTCCCGCGAACCGCTCACCTTCCGTCGCTCATCAATAGTCATTGCAACGTGATCGCGCACGTAGATCGGTGCCGCCTGCTCGGGCGCTACGGTGAGTCCGCGCGCCGCATCGAAGCGTGCCAGGGTAGCGATCGCAGCCGCTGAGGACGTCGCATCCGGCAAGCCGATCCAGGAACGTTCGCTCGGCCAGACCGCAGAAAATACCGCCAGCGCGTTACCCGCAACAATATCGACATTTTCCGTAGCGGCGAGCGGCGCCAGCGATTGCGGCAACTCGAGCGCTGGCGCTCGAACCTCGCTCACCTGCTGACGCCGATAGATCGCGCAATACGATTCGTTCATGCGCGCATCGATAGCGGCCAGCAACAGATCTCCAGTCGTGTTGGCGGCAAATGCGTTTGACGCAAGCGCACGCAGGTTGCCGACACCCACCACGCGCTTGCGCTTGCCGTAGGCGAGCCCCTGCGCAACTCCGCACGCGATGCGCAAGCCCGTGAAAGATCCCGGTCCGCCGCCGAACGCAAATACATCGACGTTGCCCAGAGAAACACCCGCCTTTGCCAACGCTTCATCGACCATTGGTAGCACTCGCTCGGAATGCCTGTGGCCGACGGTCTCGGTAAGCTCGGTTAACAGTTCGCCTCGAAGCACCGCGACTGAACACACGTCGGTAGCGGTATCGATCGCAACGATAGTGGGCGATTCGCTCGGCATTGCGCCGGCATATTAACGAAGCGAACGCGCTTGGGTCGGCAGCAACGCTGCAATCGCCGCGCTAGATGATGAACTTCAGAGGTTCGAAGCGTCCCTGCAACACCCGCTCCGACTCCAGCCGCCACCAATTTTCCAGCACCGACGCATAGACGCGCCGAAAGTCGGTGGTGTGCCGCAGGTTGCCGCCCTCATCAAGCGCGCGCAGCGAGGGTGCGTCACCGTACATCCCCCCACGCACGTGCCGACCGAACGCGAACAGCGTCCCTGCGGTGCCGTGATCGGTGCCGCCGCTTTGGTTCTCGCGCGGACGCCTGCCGAACTCGGAGTACGTCAATATCAGCGTGCGATCCCAGATACCGTGCTCGCTCAATGCCGCTCGCAAAGCGACAACGGAGTCGGCAACGACCCTCAGCAAATTCGCATGCGTGCCGAGTTGATTTTGATGCGTGTCGAAACCCGGCAGTGTCAGTCGCAACACCGGGACCTTGCCGGTCGCCGCGATGCCGGCAGCGTGCTGAACGGCCAGTCCGAATACGCCGCGCGGAAATTCGGTTTTGAAGACAACGTCGGATCGGACGTCGGCGCCAGCACGCACGATGTCGCTTTCAACGCGCAACACATGCGCCAGCGATCCGCGTGCAGGAACGCCGTCGGCCGACGCCAGGCGCGCCTGCCGCGCGAAGCGCGCTGGATCGTTCAAAGCAACCGCGCGCGCGCCGCCCGCCAACGGTCCCAGATCGGCTGCGCCGATCACGACGCCATCGGCGCTGAGTGCGGCGAACGACGATTGCCTGTGCATCGTGCGCGTCAGCCACCCGGTTTGCAGGAATTGCTGGCTATCCGACGCGGTGTCCCAGATTTCAATCGAGCGGAAGTGAGACAGATTGGGTGACGGGTAGCCGACACCTTGCAGAATTGCCATCTGACCGTCGCGCCACATCGATTCGAGCGGCGCGAGCGATGGATGCAGCGCCGGCGCGCCGGCAAAGCGAGCCACCGCATCGGGTTTGAGTCCCAGACGCGGGCGCAGATCGAAGTACGTGCCGTCGTCGATCGGAATTACCGTATTCAATGCGTCGTTGCCGCCGCGCAGCTCGACCAGGATCAGCAACCGTGGCGTCGCGGCTGCTGCCCACACGGGCAGTGATGCACACGACAACAGTGCCGATGAGGCAGTCAGGAAGTTGCGGCGATCCATCGCTTAGCTTCCTCCTACTTCAGTTGATACGCGGGATCGAGGACGATCGCACGCAATGCGTCGAGCCCCAGCGATCCCTCGCGCGCTAGAGACGTCGCGGGAACTGCCAGCACTGCATGTTCGAGCTTGGTGCGCGCGCCCGGTGGCACGACTCGTTCGGGCGCAAGTCCGGAGCTGGCGAGCCACTCCTGTGCGTCGACGCGCACCGACGCCGCTTGTTCCAGCATCTGCAGCCGGCGGCGCGGCTCGTCCGCGTTCATCGCAGCCGACATCATGTCGTTCGTCACTTCGCTGCTCGACTTGCCGCCCGGTGACACATTCAGCGCACGCTCAAGGAATTGCTTGCGCGCGAGCAGCGTATGCGTGTTGATCCACGCATCTCCGCCCGGCCAGCCCCGCACGTTCGGCGGCGAGAACAGGTTCTGCCCCATCCCGGCCAGCGCAACTGCGGCTGCGACCGGTTGGCTCAACTGTGCGCCGGATTGCCGCACGAAGCCGACCATTAAATCGGCCGGAGACTTCACCAGAGCATTATCTTCATCGCGCGCGATGACTTCAGGCTGCAGCAGCAACGCACGCACCGGCTGCGCGATGCTCCATCCGCTCGCGCGAAATTGTGCGGCGATTTTCTTGACTCGCACTTCGTCAGGCTGAGGCGACACGAACTCGCGCCATAGCTTGCGCACGATGAACTCAGCCGCGGCCGGCTGCGCAAGGATGATATCGAGCACCGCGTCGCCATCGAAATTGCCGCTCTTGCCGAACACGGTCTTCTCGCCGTCGTCGTGCAGAAGGCGGCGAAACATAAAGCCGCCCGACTCAACATCGATGCTCCAGCCGGTGAATGCGCGCGCCGCCTGCTTGATGTCTTCTTCGCTGTACTTGCCCTCGCCGAGCGTGAAAAGCTCCATTACCTCGCGCGCGAAATTTTCATTGGGAGAGCCGCGGCGATTGGTCGCCGAATCGAGATAGATCAGCATCGCCGGGTCTTTGGCCACGCCATGCAGCAGCTCATCAAAGCGGCCAAGCGCGTGCGCGCGCAGCAACACGTTCTGCCGATACATCAGCTGCGTGTAGCGCACCTTCGGCTGCGCCGACACAAAGTGGTTATGCCAAAAAAGCGTCATGCGTTCGGTAAGCGGCGATGGTGTCGCCACCATCTCGCGCAGCCACCATCCGCGCAGATCGAGTCCCATTCGAACTTGCCGCTGAATCTCGGTACGGCGCGCTTCATCACTCATCGCCCGCAGCTCGCGCGGGGCAACGAAGCGCTCGTCGATCCACGCAGGAGCGGCGGTCACGGCGGCTGTGTGCACGCCCGCCAGCAGTCGGTCGACTGCTGCCGCATGGCTCAACGTAGAGTAGGCCGCAATTTCAGCGCCGTTCGGCGCGAAGCCCGCACGCGTCAACAGCAACTTGGCGCCTTGCGCACCCAGCGCCGGCTCAGCGGCCGGCGCAACGCTGCTGGCCGCGAGCACCAGAACCGACACCACGCCGGCGAGCCAGCGAGTCATTTGTTCGGCCCGCGATTGCCGCCGTCGCCACGCCGATAAACATCGCGCTGTGCCTGTTCGACCTGCTCGCGCAGACGCTGCCGTTCCTCGGGTGAAAGCTGGCGGCGCGGTGGAGGTACGTTTTGGTCGTAAATCGGCGGACGGTTGTTCTGTTGGCGCTCGATAAACCGCTGCCGCATCGCCTGTCGTTCATCGGGCGGGATCTGCCCGCGCATGTCCGGCTCGGGCGTCATTCGGCGCCGGGCCATCTCGCGCTGCTCCGGCGACATCTGCGGGCCCATCTCGCGACGTTGCTCGGGCGTCATCCTTTCCCACACCTGGCGCCGCTGCTCTGGGCTCGGTCCGGGCTGCGCCTGGGAAGGCAAAGAAGCAAGCAATGACGCCGCAACGATAGCCGTCGCGCCAAGGGCGCGAAAAGGCTGAAATGGCGGGATCAGCGAGCGCCGAGCGATGGATCGGTTCATGGTGCGCATGATATTTGTTCGGACCTCTCAGATGGAGCACTTGTGCTCGCAACCGATGCAGCGTGCAGGTAAATTCTGTAACACTTTGTTTGCGTGAGCGTGCCGTAGCAACAAGTTCCCTAGCATCGCGCCCCCTGCTGCCGCCAGCGAAAACCATGACGCGCCATAAACCTCCGAAAATTCTTGTCGTCGACGACGACGCGCGCTTGCGCGACCTTCTACGGCGCTACCTGGGCGATAACGGCTATGCCGTGTTCGTCGCCGACAGCGCGCAGTCGATGAACCGCCTGTGGCAGCGCGAGCGCTACGACCTGTTGATTCTGGATCTGATGATGCCCGGCGAAGACGGGCTATCGATCATGCGCAGGCTGCGCGGAGGCAACGATCAAACGCCGATCATCATGCTGACTGCGAAGGGCGAGGATGTCGATCGCATCGTGGGGCTTGAAATGGGTGCCGACGATTACCTGCCGAAGCCGTTCAACCCGCGCGAGCTGCTGGCGCGCATCACTGCAGTGCTGCGCCGGCGCGGTCCGGACGACGCGCCGGGTGCGCCGGCAAGCGAAAGCAAGCCGGTCAGCTTTGGCAAATTTGCGCTCGACCTCTCGACACGCACTTTGACCAAGGACGGCGAACCGGTCGACCTGACAACCGGCGAGTTTGCAGTGCTAAAGACTTTCGCGCGCTACCCGCGCGTGCCGCTGTCGCGCGAGAAGTTGATGGAGATGGCCCGCGGCCGCGAGTACGAAGCGTTCGACCGCAGTCTCGACGTGCAGATTTCGCGCTTGCGCAAGCTGATCGAGCCCGATCCTGCTAAGCCGCGTTATATCCAGACCGTGTGGGGACTCGGCTACGTTTTCATTCCAGATCCCGAAGCTGAGTAACGCCTGATGCGGTCGCCATCGCTGTTCTGGCGCACGCTGCTGCTAGTGCTGCTGCTGATCGTCGCCAGCCTGACCGCGTGGCTGCAAAGTTATCGGGTGCTCGAGCGGGGGCCGCGAGCGCAGACGATCGCACAGCAAGTCGTCTCGGTTGTAAATATCACGCGTGCGGCGCTGGTATATGCCGACCCGTTCGTGCGCAGCGATCTGCTGGCGGAGCTCGCTGCTAACGAAGGCGTGCGAATCTATCCGGTCGAGCCTGACGACAAGGTCAGTCCGCTGCCTGATAGTCCGCTGATCAAACTGATGGAGCAGGCGATCGTCGGCAAGCTGGGCGCTGAGACGCGGTTAGCGTCCGAAGTTAACGGAATTGCCGGGCTGTGGATCAGCCTGTCGATTTCGGACGACGACTACTGGGTCTACATCACGCGCGATCCAATCGCACGCACTTACGGCACGCAGTGGATCGGCTGGGCTGCAATTGCATTGCTGTTATCGATCATCGGAGCGATTCTGATCACACGCGTGATTAATCGGCCGCTGGCGCAGCTATCACGCGCGACCGCTGAGCTTGGAAGCGGCCGCGATCCTGCCCGACTGCCCGAAACCGGGCCGGGGGAGATTCGCGCCGTCAATGAAAGCTTTAACCGCATGGTGGCGGATCTCGGCAAACTCGACGCCGATCGCGCGCTGCTGCTGGCCGGCATCTCGCACGATCTGCGTACGCCGCTGTCGCGATTGCGGCTCGAGCTCGAAATGGCGCCGGTGCCTGAGACAAGCCGCGCTGCGATGGTGGGCGACATTGAGCAGATGGACGCAATCGTGCGGCAGTTTCTTGACTACGCGCGCAAAGCCCCGCAGGCCCCCGCCGCCGAAATCGATTTAAGCGTTGCAACCTTGGCCGCAGTGCAGCGCGCGCGCATCGACGCGGAGCCTCAGTCATCGCTTGAGCTGCACGTCGATCCCGGCGTGCGTGTGCGCGGCTTCGCGATCGAGATCGATCGTGCGCTCGATAACCTGCTGACCAATGCAGTGCGCTACGGCCGCGATTCGGACACGGGCCGATTGCAGGTGAAGGTTTCGCTAACTGCGGATGCTGACCGCGCGACGGTAGCGGTCGCAGATCAAGGGTCGGGGGTGTCCGCTGAGCAAATCGATCGACTGCTGCGTCCGTTTGAACGCGGCGAGACCGCACGCTCGGGCAGCACTGGCGCCGGACTGGGTTTGCCGATCGTCGAGCGCATCGCCCGCATGCACGCCGGCGCACTACGCTTGCTGCCCAACAGTCCGCGCGGATTACGCGCCGAGATGACACTCGCTCGCTAGAAGGTCGCAGCGCGGCTTTCGCTGATCAGCAACGCCACCGCCATCGCCGCGATCCCTTCGCCGCGCCCGGTGAAGCCGAGTTTCTCACTGGTCTTACCCTTCACGCTGACCGCGCTTGCGGCAATCTCGCACGACGCCGCAATTGTCTGGCACATCGCAGAAACGTGCGGTGCGATTTTTGGTTGCTCGGCGAGCACAGTGGCGTCGATATTCTCGATGCGCCAGCCCGCTTCGCGCACGCGCTGAGCCGCCTGCTGCAGCAACAGGCGACTGTCGGCGTTCTTGTACGCGGGGTCGGTGTCCGGAAAGAGTTGCCCGATATCGCCCATTGCAGCGGCGCCGAGGATCGCGTCGGCAATGGCGTGCAGCAACACATCGGCATCCGAATGACCGAGCAATCCGCGCGGACTCGCGATCTCGACGCCGCCGAGTATCAGCGCGCGACCCGGCACGAGCGCGTGCACGTCGAATCCCTGGCCAACGCGAATCTTCATGTGCACTCTCTCTCGGAAAGAATCGAGCGCGCAAGCGCGAGATCGTGCTCCGTGGTCACTTTGATGTTTGTTGCCGACCCGGGCACCAAGCGCGGGAAACTTCCACTGCGTTCAATCGCGCTCGAATCATCGGTGATGCCATCAAGCGAGTCCGCACTCAATGCAGCGCGCAGCGAAGCGAAGCGAAACATTTGCGGCGTCTGCGCGCACCACAACGCCTCGCGCTGAAGCGTCTCAACGACGCGCCCATCGTCGGCGCGCTTTAACGTATCCGCCATCGGTATTGCGAGCAGACCGCCGCTTTCATCGTCGCCGACTTCGTCGATTAACCGCATCAGTTCCATTTTCTCGAGGCACGGCCGCGCCGCATCGTGCACCAGCACGCGATCGTCATCGTGGAACCGCGCAGCGAGCGCGGCAAGCGCGTTCAGTACGCTATGCGCACGCGTAGCCCCGCCCACCGGCAGGAACTCGACACGCGCATCAGGCCGAATCGATTGCCACTGATCATCCGCTCCCGCAACAATGACAAATACGCGCTCGACACGCACATCACCCAGCATCGCGCAAATCGAATGTTCGAGCATCGTGCGCTTACCCAGGCGCAAATACTGCTTCGGACCGTTGAGCCCCAGACGGGACCCCACGCCTGCGGCCGGAATCAGCGCTATGTATCGAAAGAGTTTTTGCACAAAGAGCCGCTTGTGAACCGCTTCGTATAATAGCTATCGACTTCGGCAGCATGGCTGCCGTATTTTTTTTGCGCATTACGTGGAGCATCAAGAAGTACCCACACTCGTGCCCGAGTTCGCATCGGCGGGCACATCTTCGTGGACCCTGCCGTCCGCGGGGACGCGCTTTGCTATGCCTCGCCCACCCGGTTCGGGCGACGCCTGGCTGCTGACGCAGTTCGCCGCGAAGGCCCGTCACGAACAGCGGCTGGTCGTTGCAATCTCCGCGGACGCGCTCGACGCCCAGCGCCTAGTCGACGAGATCCGCTACTTCGACCCGTCGCTCGCGGTGCGCCCACTGCCCGATTGGGAGACGCTGCCGTACGACACGCTGTCGCCGCATCAGGATCTCGTGTCCGAGCGTCTGGAGACGCTGTACAGGTTGAGCCAGCCGCATTCCGAGATTGACGTGCTAGTGGTTTCCGCCACCAGTGCGCTCTATCGACTGTCGCCTGCGCAGTACGTAGCAGGGCATACGTTCTTCTTCAAGCAAGGTCAGACGATCGACGCCGAGCCGCTGCGCGCGCAGTTGGTGTTTGCCGGGTATCAGCACATGTCGCAAGTGGTCGCGCCGGGCGAGTTCGCGATCCGCGGAGGATTGATCGATCTGTTTCCGATGGGCTCGGCGCTGCCGTATCGGCTCGACCTGTTCGGTGATCAGCTCGACACGATTCGCGCATTTGATCCGGACACGCAGCGCGGGCTGTACCCGGTGGCTGAAGTGCGCCTGCTGCCGGGCCGCGAATTTCCGATCGACGAAGCAGCGCGCCAGGCGTTTCGCCGCCGCTGGCGCGAGCGCATCGAAGGCGACCCTAGCCGCTCGAGTGTGTACAAGGACATCGGCACCGGCATCGCGTCGGCCGGCATCGAGTATTACCTGCCCCTGTTTTTTGACGACACCGCAACACTGTTCGACTATCTACCGCCGACCAGCGTGCTGGCGCTGCACGGACCGATCGAAGCCGCGATGGCGCGCTTCTGGAACGAGACCAGCGAGCGCTATCGGTTTCTGTCGCGCGACGTGACGCGGCCGATCATGCCGCCCGCCGATCTGTTCCTGAACGCCGAAGGTTTCTTCGCGCGCGCAAAAGATTACGGGCGCATCTCGCTGGCTGAAGTTGCAACGGGCGGACACGAAGATTTCGAAGCGCTGCCGCTGCTCGCGGTTGAGCGGCGTGCCGAGGATCCCATCAGCCGGCTGCGCGCGTTCGTCGACGAATTTAAGGGCGCCGAGCACGGCCGCGTGCTGATCGTCGCCGACTCCGCCGGCCGACGCGAAACGATCTCGCAGATGCTGACCGAGTACCGATTGCCGTTCGCCGACAACGCGGACTTCAACGCATTCATCGCATCCGATGCGGCGATTGGCCTCGGCGTCGCGCCGTTGCACGAAGGCTTCGCGTTGCGCGACCCACGCATCGCCGTCGTGACCGAAACCGAGCTGTACGCAGCAAGCCCGCGTCGCTTGCGCGGACGGCAGCGAGAGCGAGCGTCGAACGTGGAGGCGATGATCCGCGACCTCGCGGAACTCAGGATCGGTGATCCGGTGGTTCACGTCGAGCACGGAATCGCCCGCTATCTCGGATTGCAGAGCATGGACCTGGGCGATGGGCCTACCGAGTTCCTGCATCTCGAGTATGCGAACGAAACCACGCTGTACGTCCCGGTTGCACAGTTGCATCTGATCGGACGCTATTCAGGCGCCGATCCGGACGCTGCGCCCCTGCATCAGCTCGGCAGCGGCGACTGGGATCGCGCGCGCCGTAAGGCAGCGAAGCAGGTGCGTGATACCGCCGCCGAGTTGCTGAATTTGTACGCGCTCAGATCGGCCCGCAAGGGCTATGCATTCAACTTCAAACAGCACGACGTCGATGCGTTCGCGGAGGGATTTCCGTTCGACGAGACAGCCGATCAGCAGGCCGCGATCGAGGCAGTACTGAAGGACATGAGCGCGGGCTTTCCGATGGACCGCCTGGTGTGCGGCGACGTCGGTTTCGGCAAGACCGAGGTTGCATTGCGTGCCGCGTTCGCCGCTGTTGCAGACAGCAAGCAGGTCGCCGTGCTGTGCCCAACAACGCTGCTTGCGGAACAGCACATGCAGACCTTTCGCGATCGCTTCGCTGACTGGCCGGTGCAAATCGCCGAGTTGTCGCGCTTTCGCTCGAGCAAGGAGATCGCACAGTCGGTGACTGGTATCAACGCCGGGACAATCGACATCGTGATCGGAACGCATCGACTGCTGACTGAAGCGATCAACTTCGAACGGCTCGGGCTTGTGATCATCGACGAAGAGCATCGGTTCGGCGTGCGGCAAAAGGAGCAGCTAAAAGCACTGCGCGCAGAAGTCGACGTGCTGACGCTGACCGCTACGCCGATCCCACGCACGCTGGCCATGTCGCTCGAAGGCATTCGCGAGTTTTCGGTAATCGCGACCGCCCCGCAGCGGCGGCTGGCGATCAAGACTTTCGTTCGGAAGGAGAGCCCGTCGCTGATCCGCGAAGCCGTGCTGCGCGAGCTTAAGCGCGGCGGGCAGGTTTACTTCCTGCACAATGAAGTCGAGACAATCGACAACCGACGCGCGCGGCTGGCTGAACTGGTGCCTGAGGCGCGCATCGAGATTGCGCATGGGCAGATGCCCGAGCGCGATCTGGAGCGCGCGATGCGCGACTTTTATCAGCAGCGTTTTAACCTGCTGCTGTGCACGACGATCATCGAAACCGGCATCGACGTGCCGACAGCTAATACGATCATCATCCACCGTGCCGACAAGTTCGGGTTGGCACAGTTACACCAGCTCCGCGGCAGGGTCGGCCGCTCGCACCACCAGGCGTATGCGTACCTGATGGTGCCGGACGCCGGCGGGTTGACCAAGAACGCGGAGAAGCGGCTTGAAGCGATCCAGAACCTGGAAGAGCTGGGCAGCGGGTTCTATCTAGCGATGCACGATCTGGAAATCCGCGGCGCCGGCGAGGTGCTCGGTGAAAGCCAGAGCGGCAACATGCAGGAAGTCGGATTCGATCTGTATACGCAGATGCTTAACGCGGCGGTGCGTGCATTGCGATCGGGCCGCGAGCCCGACTTGCTTGCGCCGCTGCGCGTCGTCACAGAGATCAACCTGCACGTGCCGGCACTGCTGCCGACCGACTACGTCAGCGATGTCCACCAGCGGCTATCGATGTACAAGAAGCTGGCATCCGCTGACACTGAAGACGAACTGATCGAGCGTCAGGAAGAACTGGTTGATCGCTACGGCAAGCTGCCCGAAGCCGCCAAGGCGCTGATCGAGACGCATCGGCTGCGGCTAACCGCCGAGAAGCTCGGCGTTAAGAAGATAGACGCGTCGGCTGACGTGATCGTGATCCAGTTCGTGCCCGATCCGCCGTTCGATACGGCCAAGCTAATTCAACTGATGCAGCGCTCGAAGACAATGCGCCTGGCCGGCCCCGAGCGGCTACGCATCGAGGAAAAAACCGCCAACCTCGACGCGCGCCTGCAGCGGCTACGCGAAGCGCTCAAGGCGATCAGCTAACCAAGGATTTACGCACGGTGAACTTCGATCCACCGCTGGGAAATCCGTCGATCTGGCATGCCGTTTCGTAACCAAGTCGGTAATAAAACTCCGGCGCCTGATAACTGAACGTATCGAGATACAGCAGCCTGCAACCGTGCTCGATCGCTATCGCCTCGACTCGCTGCATCAACGAAGCTCCGATCCCACGACGGCGTAGCGCCTCGTCCACCCATATCTGCTGCAGCTCGCACGCCGTGCCCCACCAGCGCGCGAGCGCTCCGCCGACCAGTGCTTTGTCAGGACTTCTCGCGTAGCACGCGAAGCGGCGAATCGCGGCAAGATCGGCGGCCCGCTGGTTATAGCTGTGCAAGCCCTGATCGATCGCCGCGACGTCGGTGGCGGTCGGATCGAGCTGGGAATCGATGCGAAACACCATGGCGAATCGTTCTTCACTTGCCCGCAACCGCCGGCTGATAGCCCTCCACTCCCATCTGCCACAAGAAAAACGTAAAGATATCTGCGCGCTCCTGCAGTTGCTGCTTCTTTGTGCTGCCGATTCCGTGACCGGCGTCAAAGTCGAGCCGCAGCAGTACCGGGCTGATGCTGGTCAACCCGGATTGCGCGGCCGCGAGTCGGGCCGCGGTTTTAGTGCTGTGCCATACCTCGACGCGTGGATCGTGGACGCCGTGCGTGAGCAGCACCGCCGGATATTTCTTGCCGTCGACGATCTGGTGATAGGTGCTCATCGCAAGCAAAGCACGGAACCCCGCTTCGTTGGTACGAGTGCCGAACTCGGGAATGTTAGGCACGCCATTGGGCGTGATCTCAGCGCGCACGGCATCAAGCACGCCGACTGCGGGCACCGCTGCGACGAACAGATCGGGGCGCTCGGTCATTGCGCGGCCGACCAAAATACCGCCGGCGCTACCACCGAGAATGCCGAGCCGCTCAGGACTCGTCCACTTCTGCGCGATCAACCATTCCGCGCACGCAATGAAATCCTTCCACGTATTCGGCTTGGTCGCCTGAAAGCCGCCCTTGTACCACTCCTGTCCAAATACGCCGCTGCCGCGTGGATTCGCGATCGCGTAAACGCCGCCGGCGTCGAGCCACGCCAGTCGGCTTACGCTGTAAAAAGGCTCTTCGGTGATTCCGTAGCTCGCGTAGCCGTAGAGGATCGTCGGATTGCGGCCATTTAACTGCGCGCCGCGCTTGTGAAGGATCGACATCGGCACCATCGCGCCGTCGTGACTTTTCACTTTGACTTCGGTTGCGACGACGTCGGCCGGCATGTCGAACGGGCCTTCGGGTTGCAAGCCCGAGTTGCGCACACTGCCGTCGGCCGCGACCAGATAGATCTGGCGCGCGCGATTCCAACTCTGCAGTTCGAGTACCAATCCGGGAAAGCGAGGATCGGCCGCACCAAGCGCGCCTTCGTCGCCGACCAGCTGGAACGAGCCTTCCACCGGTAGCTTGACTTCAACCACTTCACCGGCAGCGGTATGAGCGCGCTTGAACAGGCGCTTGACGTTGCCGTCACGAGCCTCGATATAAAGCGCGTCGGCCGCCGCCGTGATTCCGGTGACGACGCGCTCGCCTTGCGCAACCAGCACTTGCGCGCCGGACAGCTCTGGCTTCTTCAGATCGATGCGCAATACCTGCGAGCGCGGCGCGCCCTTGTGTGAGAGCAACGCGAGCTTGTCGTTGAAATAGGCCACGCCAGTGACTTCGTCGCGCGGATCAATCACGCGCCGCCACTTGGGCTTGCCCGCCAGTACCCCCGCGGCCGGAGCTACAAATAATCCGATCTCGCGCTGCGTACCGTTGAAAACGTAACCGAGCGCCCAGCGTGCGTCGTGCGTAATGCCGGCGATTGGAATCTCGGCCGGACCGATATCCACTCCTTGCATACCGGCGCCAAACACGGGCACGGCGCGCGCGACATTGTCGCCGCGCTTCAGCATCCACACCCGGCTCTTCTGGTACTTCTCGGTGTCCGGCATGCCTGGCTTCATTTCCTGCAGCCGATTGAACAGCATCGTGCGGCCATCAGGAGAAAAATTCACGCCGGCGAAATCGGCGCGGTCGATCGGTTTGCCGACGGCTCTGCCGGTCTTTGTATCGAGGACATGCAGCACCGCGGCTTCCGATCCCTGTGCCGAAAGACCATAGGCCACCAACGCACCGCCGGGCGCAGTGCCGTAATAGTTGATCGCATGCGGCTTGCCGGTGCGCTTCTCGACCGCTTCGGGATCGACCAGCACGCGGTCCGGTCCGCGCAATCCTTGGCGCGAGAGCAGCTTGTACTGATTCTCGCTCGCGCCGCGGCGTTCGAAGAACCACTGGTTGCCGGTTTCGCGTGCCACTTGCACGACGCGCGAAGGAATAGCTTCCTCATATTTAACGATGCGATCGAACATCGACTGCCGGCCCGGAATGCGTGCCAGCAATGACGTCGTGTAGTCGCTCTGCGTCTTCATCCACGCCGCGACCTCGGGCGACTTCACATCCTCCAGCCACCGATACGGGTCGGGCACTTCGGTGCCGAAAAATGTTTCATTCGCCGCGCGCGCCGGCGGCGCAGTCGGTGCCTGCGCCCATGCGGACGCACTGCCTACACCAAGGGCCATGGTCAACAACAGAACTCGAATCACGGAGCCTCCGCCGAGGTGATTGCGATGCGCAGGTTACCGACAATCTAAACTCAGTGCGATGAAGGATCTCGTAGTGCAAGGCCCTGGCCTGTCCCCTGAAGCGCTCGACACATTCAAGGTCGTTTGCATGCCGGAGCGCATCACGGTGACCCGACGCGCCGCACGCTGCGTGGCAGTCCGCGACGACTTTGAGACGCGCAAAGCGGTGCAAGGCCTGTCCGACTTCTGGAAACTGGACAGCGCGTTTGTCGATCCGAAGCTGCGCCTGCCGGATTTTTGCCTGCTGGCGCTCGATATGGACTCGACATTGGTGAATGTTGAAACGCTTGACGAAGTTGCCGCGTATGCCGGCAAGGGCGCGCAGGTCGCTGCGATCACCGAATCCGCAATGCGCGGTGAGGTCGACTACAAGGAAAGTCTGCGGCGGCGAGTGGCGATGCTGGCCGGGGTCGACGCGGGGCTGCTGGCGCGGGTGCACGATGAAAAACTGGCGCTCAACGGCGGTGCGCAGCGTCTTGTTTCGGAATGCCGGCGCGAAGGATTGAAGATCCTGCTGGCCACTGGCGGCTTTACGTTCTTCACTGAACGCGTAAAAGCAAAGCTCGCCATTGATTACACACGATCGAACGAGCTCGAGATCGTCGACGGCCGCCTCACCGGCAATGTGTCTGGCCCGGACGGCGGCGAGATCGTCGACGCCGAAGGCAAAGCGCAAGCGGTGCGCGATGCCTGCGTGGAGATCGGATGTGCAACGGCTAAGGCAATCGTGATCGGCGACGGTGCGAACGACGTCGAGATGATGCACCTTGCCGGTATTTCGGTCGCATATCGTGCCAAACCGGTCGTGCGCGAGCAGGCAACCTACGCGTTGAATTACAGCGCGCTCGACGGCGTGCTGAACTGGTTTGCGGAGACATCCCATGCGTAACTGTGTAAGCCTAATTTGCGTTCTTCTAACGGCGTGCGCGACCCCGCAGCAGCAGCGCGCACAACCACCGGAATTCCTTTTCAACGACGAGTCGTTTTCTGCACCCTCGGAGCGAATCACCGCCGCCGACGTGTTTGCGGTGAGCGACCCGATGAAGCGTTACTTGAGGACGGAGATAACGAGTCAGCTTCGTCAGCTAGGAGCGCAGCAGGGCCTGATCAGTGCGCTATATCACAAGGGTCAGCTTAAGCTGCAATACGACACCAGTACGACCCGTAACGCTTCGCAGGCCTTCGAAGCGCGCGCCGGAAATTGCCTTTCGCTGGTCATCATGACCGCTGCGTTCGCGAAGGAACTCGGTCTGCAGGTCAGATACCAGAGTGCTTATCTCGAGGAAACCTGGGGGCGG
>DATLOA010000324.1:0-4339 GCA_035536515.1 Burkholderiaceae bacterium
CTCCAGCTCGCTGAATTTTGCTGCGTCGAGAACCCGCTGCCGCTCCGCGAACATCATCAGCTTTGATTCAATCCCGGCGATCGACCCGGTGTCGTGCAAATGCGCGAGCACCTGTTGCATCGCCAGCAGCGATGCCTGCAACGCCGCGTTGGCGTAAAGGACGACGGCGTAGCCTGCCCGCGCCAACTCTTCGCGCGGAAGCAGCGGTGTCTTGCCGCCGATCACCATGTTGCATAGATGAATGCCGGGCACGTGTTGCGGAATCGCGAGTAGCTCCTCCTTGCTCAGCGGCGCTTCGACGAACAGAAAATCGGCACCGGCCTCCTGATACGCACGAGCGCGGTCGAGCGCCGCTTCGAACCCTTCGACTGCGCGCGCGTCGGTGCGCGCCAGAATCATCAGATCAGGATCCACACGCGCATCCACCGCAGCCTTGAGCTTCGCCACCATCTCCTGCTTCGGAATCACGTCCTTGCCTTCGAAGTGACCGCAGCGCTTCGGAAATGTCTGGTCCTCGAGCATGATCGCGTTGGCACCGGCGCGCTCGAGCAGCTTTACGGTGCGGCGTGCATTGATCGCGTTGCCGAAACCGGTGTCCGCATCGGCAAGGATCGGGATGTTGACCGCATCCCGGACAGCTGCAACGTGCGCCGCAAGCTCGGTCACCGAAACCAGCCCAATGTCAGGCATGCCGAGATAGGTATTGGCGACGGCGGCGCCGCTCAACATCATCATCTTGTATCCAGCGGCTTCGATCATGCGCGCCGCAAGCGCATTCGCCGCGCCAGGCATGATGTGTCCCGCGCCGGCGACCAACTCGCGCCGCATGACTTTGTTTAAAGACTCGGTCATTCGAATTTTATATTTCTCGCCGGTAACCGTTGAAGTATGGCACTCCGACCAGAGGCTCACTGAGGGTCGACCAAGGCGCCGATCGACTCGCCCTCGCGGCGAAATTTAGCCAGCGCGAGCGCGCGGTAGATACCATGAACAAACTTTCCGTAGGGCAGCAGCAGAAAAAGTGCTAGCACGGGGCCGAGGTGCAGCGCGAGCAGCGCGGGCATCCAGGTCGATTCGCGCCAGGCGAGCAGCATCAGCCCCGTCGCGCCGGTGATGAGCAGCAGCCACGTGAACCCTGCGTCGAGAAACCTCTGCGCCGGATCGTGTAACGCCGCCGGCCGCCGCGTTCGCAGCCACAGCAACCCGGCCGTTCCGCAGACCAAACCGATGCCACCGGCGGTGCCCAGCAGGACGGGAGCGCTTAGCCATGGATACGGCGCCAGCCACCCAAGCGCGTAGTGGTAAAGCGATGCAACGCTGGTGGATGCGAGGCACAGCAGGAATCCATAGAACGTCAGATGATGAAATGCGCGACGCGTGCGTGCCGGCGCGAGATTCGTTTCACTGCAACCCTCGGTGCCACCGTCCAGATACTTGAGCGTTGCGGCATCGTGCATTGCAGCCGCGGTTGCGCCACGCGGCGGCGGCGAGCCACGCGGTTCGATCGCGCGCCAGAATCGCACCGCACTCACCGTGATCGCAAGACACGCGAAAACAAAGCTCAGACCGAATACCGCTATCAAAAAGTTATGCGGAAAAATTGCATAGAACGAACCGGTCTCTTTGTACGCGCGAAAGAACCCGTCGCCGCGCCACGCGATGCCAAGCGCGAAGAACAGCGTTAGCGAGCCCGCCAGCAGCAGTGCGATCAGGGCTGGCTGGCGTCGGAAGGCTGCGCCGAATGCGCGCGGCCACGCATATTCTTCGTAAGACTCGAGCCGCACCTTCGCCAGCGCGCGCGGAATATTGACCGCGAATTCATGCGGCGGCGCGTATTGGCACGCCGAGTAGCACGCGCCGCAGTTATGGCACAGATTCGCCAGGTAATGGAGATCGTCGAGCGCGAAATCAATGCGGCGCTCGATTGCCGGAAACACCGCGCAATACCCTTCGCAGTAGCGACACGCATTGCAGATGCCTGCCATGCGGGCCGCCTGTTGATACACAAGCGGCACGAGCGTCTTCAATGGATCGTTCGCACCAGGCGGGCAGCTTCGTGCCCGGCGACGCGCCCGAATACCGTGCCGATCGTCATTCCAATCCCCGCGACGTAGCCCTGTCCCAGTACATTGCCCGCCATTATTTCGCCTGCGGCCAACATGTTCGACGAGGGTTGACCGTCGTTCATTACGATGCGCGCGCGCTCGTCGACACGCACACCCAGATAAGTGAACGTGATTCCGGGTCGCAATGGATAACCAAAAAATGGCGGCGTGTCGATCTTCTGCGCCCAGTGTGTCTTCGCCGGCGTCAGCCCTTCAGTGATGCAGTTGTCGAGCACAGCGTGGTTGAACACGCCCGGAACCACTGCGGCATTGAAGGCGTCGATGGTGGCTTGCAGCGCGCCGCGATTCAATCCGAGCTTGTCGGCAATTCCTGCAAGGGTTCCAGCACGCTCGCCGGGAAAGACCGTCGGCATGAAGCGGCCGGTCGCTTTCGAATCGATAATCGAATAAGCAATTTGATCCGGCTGCTGCGCAACCAGCCGGCCCCATATTGCGTAGCGCTTCGGCCAGAAATCTTCGCCCTCGTCATAGAAGCGCTGCGCATCGCGATTGACGACGATGCCGAGGGAGACGCAATCGACGCGTGTAACGATGCCGCCGTCGAACTTCGGCGCCCGCGCGTCGATAGCGACTGCGTGGCATTGCGTTGCGTCGCCGACCTGCGCAACGCCGGCGTCGAGCAACGTGCGCAGTACCGCGCCGCGGTTATACGGCGTGCCGCGCACAATGAAGTTATCCGCCGCCGGGCCCCACGCCCCACGGAGCCATTCGAGGTTCGATTCGAAGCCACCCGCGGCCGCCACCAGCACGCGAGCTGCCACGCGTTCGGTGCGGTCGCCTTGCCGTATTACGGCCGCAGCAAAGCGCCCGTGCTCGATTTCGAGTCCGATGACCTCGGCGCCATAGCGGACCTGCACGCCCAGCGCCGCGGCCGAGCGGAAATACGCGTTCAGTAGCGCTTTGCCACCGCCGAGAAAAAACGCGTTGGTGCGCCCCAGATGCAGGGTTCCGCCGAGCGCGGGCTGAAAGTGCACGCCGTGTTGCCGCATCCACGGCCGAACGCTTGCAGATTTGCGGATCGTCAGGCGCGCCAGCGGTTCATCGGTGCGCCCACCAGTGACGCGCCACAAATCGTCCCAGTATTCGTCTTCACCGTAGCTATCGGTCAGCACATCTTCCGGCGCGTCGTGCATGCAGCGCAGATTGCGAGTGTGGCGGCTGTTGCCGCCGCGCGATTCAATCGGAGCGCATTCGAGCACGAGTACCGAAGCTCCGGCTTCGCGCGCGGTCAATGCGGCGCACAGCGCGGCGTTTCCACCGCCAAGCACCAACACATCGATCATTCGATAATGATTCCGGCGCGCTTGACAACTTCCTGCCAGCGCGCTTGTTCCTTCTTAATGAACGCTGCGAAGGTGTCGGGCCCGCCCTGCCCCGCGACCGCATCGTCCTGCGCGAAGCGCTGCGTGATCGCACTCGACTTCAGCGCCTTACCTATTTCGCTCGCCATCTTGTCGATGACCGGCTTCGGAGTTCCGGCAGGCACCATCACGCCGTACCACTGCGAAGTTTCGAAGCCCGGGTATCCCATCTCCGCAACCGTTGGGACATCGGGCAGCGAAGAGATGCGCTCGGGCGTGCCGACTGCGATCGCGCGCAGCTTGCCGCTTTTAATGTGCCCAAGCAAAGCCGGCGAGCCAGCCGATGATGCCTCGGTGCGACCTGCAAGCAAGTCCTGCAACTGCGGACCGGTACCGCGATACGGAACGTGAACGACGAACATTCCGGTGACCGATTTCAAATACTCGAACGCCAGATGTCCCGCGCTGCCGTTGCCCGCCGACCCGTAGTTGAGCTTGCCCGGATTTTTCTTGGCGTAGTCAACGAACTCCTTGAAGTTTTTGACGGGGACGTCGCTGTTGACGACAAAGACATTTGGCACGCGCGCCAACAATGCGACCGGCACGAATGACTTGTTGACGTCGTACGGGTGCTTCTTCATCGCGTACGGATTGACCGCGAGCGTGCCGACGTGGCCCAGAATGATCGTGTGACCATCGGGCGGCGCGGCAGCGACTTCCTGCATCGCGATCGTTCCTGCGCCGCCGGGCTTGTTCTCGACGTACACCGTCTGGCCGAGCTGCTTCGTCAGTTCCTGCGCGACGCCGCGCGCGACGATCTCGGAGCTGCCGCCGGGCGCAAACGGCACGACGAATCGAATCGACTTGGTCGGCCATTCCTGAGCGCGCGCATCCGCAACCACAAGCGCTGTT
>DATLOA010000325.1:0-5471 GCA_035536515.1 Burkholderiaceae bacterium
TCCCCACACGCGGCCGCCGGATCGAAGAGCCGTATCGATCAGATGATCGGCCAAGTCGGGCAGCTCGCTGTCGGCGTGCACGAACAGCAGCACGTCGGCGCCGGCGTCAAGCGCCGCCTTGGCGCCGGCATTCAGTTGCTGCGCGCGGCCACGCGCTGATTGAAGTACCCGGTCGGCATACGGCTTCGCAAGTGCCGCCGTGGCATCGCTGCTGCCGCCGTCGACGACCATCACCTGGGCACCACGCTCGCGCAGCACGGTCAGCCGAGCCAACGCCGCTTCGATGGCGGCGGCCTCGTTGAAGACAGGAACCACCACCGCGAGTTTCATTCGACCGTTAGCGCACGTCGTTCAGTGACCAGTCGTACTCCAGAAAGCGGATTGGCACCTTTCCGAAGCGAAGCAGCGCACGATCATCGGGCGAATCGGCCAATTGATCGGCGTATTTCGCGACCACGTCGTTGACCGACGAAAAGCCCTTATGGCCTTTGTCGAAATCCCTGCCGTACCAATCGAAGATGCGCGACAGCTCGACCGTCTTCGTTTGCGGGTTGTAGCGGTTGCGCGAACGGTCGGACATGAATCGCAGGAAGAGCTCGTCGAGCTGCGCGTCGATCTTGTCGGCGGTTAACGCCTGATTGCTCAACATCGGGCAACCGACCGATGCGCAGTTGACCGCGACGTGCACGCGCGGATCGTCAAACACACCGGGCGCACGCATCGTTTCGTGTTCTATGCCGTCCAAGTGCTGCTGCTTACCGAGCAGCGTAAAGAAACGATCTTTCCAAGGGTTGCCGATCACGCTGCCGAAATCGCGAATCGATTTCAGGTCTGGATGGCGCGTCAGAATTTTCTCGATCGTGAAAGCGTTGTAGGCGTTGGCGAGGAATGCGTATTGCTGAGGCTTCGTCCAGCCTGCGTACTGCGCCGGCGTGACGGCGGACAGTGATTGCAGATAGGCCGTGAGCGCCGCACGTTCGCGTGTCAGGCCCCTGTAGTCGACCTGGCTCGCGCGTCCATTGCTAATCAACTTCACGTGCTTACGCAGCAGCGCGTCCCACGCTGCGTGCGTGTGATCGAAGCTGGGCTGCGCCGCCGAGCACAACGGCAGCGCGATTGCCATCAGCAAAAATCTACGCCTAGACTTCATGCATTCCGCCGTGCAGCGAAGTCGGCTCGTCCGGATATGCGCGCCGCTTGTCACCGCTCATCGAAAGCAGCGCGCGCACAATAGCTCCAAGTCCGCCGGCACCGCGGCGCCACGCTTGAAATGCACTGAGTACGGCCCACTGTCCCTGAGTAACGGTCGATCGCTTCCACGCGCCTGCCGCGTACTTATTGGCTTCCGCCAAAGTCGGATAGATATGGATAGTGCCGAGGATTTTGTTCAGTCCGAGGTTTTGCTTCATCGCCAGCACGTACTCGGCAATCAGATCGCCCGCGTGCTCGCCGACGATCGTCACGCCCAGAATCTTGTCGGTGCCGGGCGCGGTCAGCACCTTGACGAAGCCATCGGCGTCGCCGTCGGTGATCGCGCGATCCAGATCGTCGATGCAGTACACCGTCTTTGTGTACACGATCTTCTTTTCCAGCGCCTCCTGCTCGTTCAGGCCGACGCGCGCGACCTCGGGATCCGTGAACGTCGCCCACGGAATCACGCGGTAATCGGCTTTGTATTTTTTGAACGTGCCGAACAGTGCGTTAACCGCCGCGTACCACGCCTGATGAGAGGCGGTATGCGTGAATTGATAAGGACCAGCAACGTCGCCGCACGCGTAAATGTTCGGATAAAGCGTTTGCAAGTTGTCGTCGGTCTCGACAGTCTTCTGCTGCGTCACCTTGATGCCGAGCTGTTCGAGTCCGTAGCCGCTCGTATTCGGTGCGCGCCCGACCGCGACCAGCACCTGATCGAATTCGATCGCGACTTGCTTGCCTTCTTGCTCGGCGATCAGGCGGCGCACGCCATTGTTCGCTTCAAAGCGCACGGCTTTGTGGCCGAGCTTGACGTCAATTCCTTCGGCGACGAAGCGCTCGAGCACGCGCTGCGAGACCTCGGGGTCTTCGCGCACGATCAGTCGCGGCAGCATTTCTATCTGCGTTACTTTGCTGCCAAGACGCGCGAATGCCTGCGTCAACTCGCAGCCGATCGGTCCACCGCCGAGCACGACTAGCCGCGGGGGCAACTCGCGCAGGTTCCACACCGTATCCGACGTCAGATAGCCGACCTCGTTGATGCCTGGGATCGGCGGAACAAACGGGCGCGCGCCGGCAGCGATCGCAATCGACTTGGTCGTCAGTGTCCTGTGACCTGCTTGAGTCTCGACTTCGACGGTCCATGGCGACGTGATCTTCGCGGTGCCGGCGATGCATTCAACACCGAGCGCTTCGTAGCGCTCGACCGAATCATGCGGCTCGACTTCACGAACGACGCGCGACACGCGCTCCATCACGTCGGCGAAATTGAATCTCGCGCTCGCCTCGATGCCGAACTCGCGCGAGCGTGCAATGTGCGACAAGAGCTTGGCCGATCGGATCAGCGCTTTTGACGGCACGCAGCCGGTGTTCAGGCAGTCACCGCCCATCTTGTGTTTCTCGATCAGCGCCACCTTGGCCTTGGTCGCCGCCGCGATGTAGGCTGAGACCAGCCCTGCCGAGCCGGCACCCATCACGACCAGGTTGTAGTCGTACGAGGCAGGGCGCTTATCGTTCCATCTCGCGTAGACCTTGCGCGCCTTAATCGCATCGAGCACTTTCTTTGCCACGAGTGGGAAGATGCCGAGCAGCGCGAATGCGATCACCAGTCCGGCCGAAATGCGGAACTCGCCGAGTTTCGTGCCGGCGTACACATAGACGATGGTGCCCGCCAACATCCCGAGCTGGCTCACCCAGTAAAACGTCCACGTGCGAATCTTCGTCAGCCCCATCAGCAAATTGACGACGAAGAAAGGAAATAGCGGCACGAGACGCAGCGCAAATAGGTAGAACGCGCCTTCCTTTTCGACGCCGGCGTTGACCGGCGCGAGGCGATCGCCGAATTTCGTCTGCACCCAGTCGCGCAGCAGTAGCCGCGACGCAAGGAACGCAAGCGTGGCGCCGATTGCCGACGCAAACGAAACGAGGATCGTGCCGACGACGAGACCGAAGATTGCGCCGCCAACCAGTGTTAGAACAGTCGCGCCCGGAATCGAGAGGGCGGCCATCGCGACGTAAACCGCCAGAAAGATCGCAGCGGTTTGCAACGGATGCGCGGCGTGGTAGGCGTCGATCTTCGCGCGCTGCGCCTGAAAAAACTCTAGCGATACGTATTGCCTGAGGTCAAAAATGAAAAATGCAGCGATCGCTGCAATTAGTATCAGTGCAATCAGCAGGCGAGTTTTGTTCACGAGCTTCCTCAAATTTTCGCTTGTGCTTCGTGCAGCGCCGTCGTGTCGAACCGACCTAAGAATGCCTAGGTGGCCGCGGCGACACACTCGCGCAATGATGTGCGGCCCAACGCCTGGTCGATCGAAAATTCGGGTCCGTTGACGATGCGATGGCGATACGAGACATACGCTGCAGAGGTTTCGGGCCACAGCTGCTCAAACTCTTCATCCCACGCGCGTGCATCGAAATGCACAGCTAGGGCATCTACATAAATACTGGCGACCTTGGCACCGTACAGGCGAGAGGCAGCGAGCGTGCCAGGAACCGGCGTCACTGCCAGCCGCGTGATTAAGCCAGAACGTGTATTGCTGAAATTTGGTATGCCCGCCGCACCATTGTTGACGACGAAGCGCTCGCCGAGAGGCGTATCGAATAGCTTCAGCGCGGGCAGACAGGTGTGCGTCGATGCAAAGCCGTCAAGCGCCGCCTGTTCAAATAGCGCACTCAGCGACCGCTCGCGCTCTGTGTTGTGCAACGAATCGTGCGCAAAGCGCCAGCCTGCCAACGCCCAGCCATCGCCGTGCACGATGCCGATGCGAGTGCCACCGACTTCCGCCACCAGGTGCATCGGCAGTGTCGCGAGCCGTGAACGCACGCCCGGCTTTAAGGCGTCGACGCAGCGCGCTACCGCGCGCAGCTTGTTCAGTATCGCGTTCGAGCGCTCGACCTCATGATCGGGCACCGCTTCCGGGTACGCGCAGCCGCAGCCGTTAGCTTCGTCCTCGCTCGCCAACTCGGTTTCTACATTGCCGCGCAACGCAGTGTGCCGCGCCACCGCGGTGTCGATGTGTGCAAAGGCCTCGGCGTCCGCGTCGAACCAATGAAAGTCCCCGTTGAAAATAACTTGCGCCTGCGCCGTCTCGCATCCCGCCATGCGTTCGATCTCGGCCAGCGCAAAGCGGTTGCCATACAGACCGCCGACAACATAAAGCACTTCTGCTTGCAACTCTGGAGCGCGCACAAACGATGATGGTGAGTAGCTATAGGACGCGGGGCAAACCCGCCCGGCGACGCGATCCATGACTATTCTTCGAGCGCACCGCCGCACGACGAGCCTTGACCGGCCGTGCATGCATAGCAGTGATCGGCGATTGCGATCGGGTTGTCGGCGAGGTCTGTCACCAACAGATCTGCCAGATGCACGCGATCCGCGCGGCGGCCCTGCTCGCGCAGCGGTATAGCCAGCATCTGATTGAAGTCGCAGTCATACAGGTAGCCGCGCCAATCGACCGACACCAGGTTGCGGCACATCACGCCGTCGAGATTGTCATCCCGATGCGCGGAACGCAGCAGCGCCATGTAGTCGCGAAACGTGCCCTTGCTGACCAGCGTGCTGCCGAAGCGGGAAATCGGCTGGTTGGTAATCGTAAGCAACCGGTTAAACCGAATGCCGAAATTCTCCCCCAGCAGCCGCTTGTAGTCGGCCTCGAGCTTGACCTGGGGCGGCGGTAACACCGGGCCTTGCGGGTTGTAGACCAGGTCGAGCATCAATCCGGAATCGCCTTGCCCATATCCAAGCGAATTCAACTGCTGCAAACCGCGAATGCTTTTGTCGAACACGCCGGCGCCGCGCTGCTTGTCGACGTTGTCCTGGGAATAACAAGGCAACGAAGCCACCACGTGGACCCCTTCGGCTGCCAGGAAATCCGCCAGTGTCTCCTGTCCCGGTTCTTCGAGGATCGTGAGATTGCAGCGGTCGATGACCTCGGCGCCCAGCGCGCGCGCAGCGCTGGCCAGCGACCGGAAGTGCACATTCAGCTCGGGCGCGCCGCCGGTGAGGTCAAGACTTCCGATCGACCGGGCGCGCACCACTTCGAGCACCAGATCGATCGTCGCGCGATCCATCTGCTCGGTGCGATTTGGACCTGCATTTACGTGGCAATGCACGCACGTCTGATTGCACGTGTAGCCAAGATTGACCTGCAGCGAATCGATAGCGCGCCGGCGGATCGGCGGAAAGTCGGTGACCCGCAACAGCGGCAGCGTGGCGTGCATTGAAGTCCTATTGCCCCATGCGGCGCACGGCGGCGCGCATTAACTCGATCTGG
>DATLOA010000326.1:0-3297 GCA_035536515.1 Burkholderiaceae bacterium
CCCGGTGGCACCGATCACCGTCAAGACCGCGCGCATCGTCAAGTAACCGCATCAAACTGCAGGAGCAAGAATGGTTCGTCTGTACACCAACTACGGCCCGATCACGATCGAGCTCGACCACGAGCGCGCACCGAAGACCGCGGCCAATTTCGAAAGCTATGTGCGCAGTGGGTTTTACGACGGCACGCTTTTTCACCGTGTGATCAACGGCTTCATGATCCAGGGAGGCGGCTTCGAGCCCGGCATGCGTCAAAAAACTCCCGAGGATTCGATCGAGAACGAAGCGCGCAACGGACTACGCAATACGAAGTACTCAGTCGCGATGGCACGCACTGGCGATCCGCACTCGGCGTCGTCGCAGTTTTTCATCAATGTCGCGGACAACGAGTTTCTAAATCACACGTCGCCGTCGCCGCAAGGTTGGGGCTATTGCGTGTTCGGCAAAGTGATCGAAGGCACCGAGACAGTCGACAAGATCAAGGTAATGCGCACCGGAAAACATGGCTCGCATCAGGATGTGCCCGAAGTCAACGTGCTGGTCGAGCGCGCCGAGATTATTTAGCCGCCGCTTTGGACTTGAGTTTGAAACTGACAGACCCACCCCCAGCGCTCGCGGTCGCGCAGTCGATCGAGCCGCTGGTCGATCCGATTTTCATTTCTGATTTGCACCTGGCGATCGAGCGGCCAGCGACACTGCGGCGATTTTTTCAGTTCATGCAGGCCGATGCGCCGCGACACCGCGAGCTCGTGATTCTTGGCGACCTGTTCGAATTCTGGATCGGGGACGACGCCGCGCCACAGACGAAACCCGTGATCGACGCGCTTGCCGAAGCATCGAAGGTCGGGCAGTGCGTGTTCCTGATGCACGGTAATCGCGATCCGCTGCTGGGACACGACTTCACCAGCGCTGCAGGCGCGACGCTGCTCGCCGATCCGATCATCGTCGAGGTCGCGGGCACGACGACGCTGCTGTCGCACGGTGATGGTTGGTGTACACGCGACGTCGCGTATCAGCAGTTTCGAGCGATGGTGCGCAACGCCGATTTCCAGCGCAGCTTCCTCGCCAAATCGGTCGACGAGCGAATCGCCGTGGCAAAGAGCGCGCGCATGCTAAGCGACACCGAAAAATCAACGAAAGCGATGGACATCATGGACGTCACGCCAGAGGCGATTGCTGCCGCGCTGAAAAGCGCTGGCGTGCGCCGGATCATCCATGGACACACGCATCGGCCGGCCGCCCACGTGATCGATCTCGACGGCGCGCGCGCCGAACGCTGGGTGCTGCCAGACTGGGACTTGGATGCAGCCGATCCGCGCGGCGGCTATCTCGACTTTGTCGACGGACGGCCGCGACTCGTATTTTTCGACTAGTCGTCGACCAGGCGATTCAATTGCGCCGCATCGACCTTCGGTGCGTCTGCGACCACATTGTCAAGTGAAATGCCGCTGCGCTCGAGCGCCGCGACCAATCGCTCGATTTCACGCTGCTGCGCAGCCGCGTGATCGATCAAGCCATGCAGCGCTTTGGTCAGCGGATCGTCACCTTCCTGAGTGATTCCGTACGCCGAAAATCCCATCGCGTTGGCCGCCTCTTCGCGCTGTGCCTCGGTCTCCTTGTGCAGGATGCGCGCAGGGTTGCCGACCGCGGTTGCGCCCGCTGGCACTTCCTTGACGACCACCGCATTTGAACCAATGCGCGCGCGATCGCCGACCGAGAATCCGCCCAGCACTTTGGCGCCAGCGCCGACGATCACGTTGCGGCCCAGCGTCGGATGCCGCTTCGCCCCTCTAATTGTCGACGTTCCCCCGAGCGTGACCCCCTGATAAATCGTCGAGCCGTCCCCGACCACGGCGGTTTCTCCGATGACGATCCCCATGCCGTGATCGATAAACCCGAAGCGGCCGATCTGCGCACCTGGGTGAATTTCAATTCCGGTAAAAAACCGCGCAAGGTGCGAAACGAAACGGGCGAGCCAGTGCAATCCGTTTTTCCAACAACCGTTCGCAACGCGATGCATCCAAAGTGCGTGCACACCTGGGTAGCACGTCAACACTTCCCAGCGCGAACGCGCCGCCGGGTCGCGCTGCAAAATGCAATCGATGTCTTCGCGTAGCCGAGTAAACATCGAACGATTGTAGTCAGTGCCCAACCTTCTTGCGGCCGGCACGCTCGCTGCGCGACTCGATGATCGCTGCACTGATACCCCGCAAGACGTCGAGCTCGGTCTGCGTCGGGCGCGCACGATTGAACAGCCGCCGTAGCCGTGTCATCAATCGCTTCGGCTCGTCGGGGTCGAGATAACCGATCGCCACCATCGCCTGCTCGAGGTGCGCATACAAGCGTTCGAGCGCGTCCACGTTGGCCGGCGACTCGTCTTCAGCAAAGCGCGTCTGCTCGGGTTGAATCTCCGTACAGCCCCTTAGTGCCAACTGGCACTCGTATGCGGTCACCTGCACCGCCTGCGCGAGGTTCAACGATGAAAATTCGGCACTGGCCGGGATCGCGCAGCAAAATTGACAGCGCTCAACGTCTTCATTGCGCAAGCCGTCGCGCTCCGTGCCAAACACGAAGGCAATGTCTCCCTGCCCGCTCGCGCTCAAGGCGTGCGCCGTTTTCGATGCTGCATGCCTCACGTCGATCATCGGCGGGCCGAACTGCCGGTCGTATCCAGTCATCGCGTAAGCCATAGTGACGCCGGCTACCGCTTGCGCCAGGTTCACGCACGTTTCACTCGCAGCCAATACATCGGCACCACCGGTCGCCAGCGCAACCGCTTCACGATGTTCTCGATACTCGGCAACGCGCGGATTAACGACAACAAGGCGGCGAAACCCCATCGTCTTCATCGCGCGGGCGGCCGCTCCGATGTTCCCGGGATGGCTCGGAGCGACAAGCACGAAGCGAATGCGATCGAACACCGTGTGAATGGAAGTGGGCGGTTGATGCACTAAACTGCACGTTCAGTCTAATCGCCGCTCGTAATCCGCTCGTATCTGAGAGCGCGCCTCTCATGCACCCGATGCTTAACACGGCCATCAAGGCCGCACGTAAGGCCGGCTCGATCATTAATCGCGCCAGCATGGATCTTGATCTGATCCGCGTTTCGAACAAAGGGCGCAGCGATTTCGTGACCGAGGTCGACAAGGCAGCCGAGCACGCGATCCTCGAGATCGTTTCGAAGGCGTATCCGGACCACGCGATCCTGGCCGAAGAGTCCGGCGCTTCTGGAAAATCCGAGTACACGTGGATCATCGACCCGCTCGATGGCACGACCAACTTCATTCACGGCTTCCCGC
>DATLOA010000327.1:0-6033 GCA_035536515.1 Burkholderiaceae bacterium
TGCGAGATCCGGACGGCCCGGCCATTTCAAACTCTCGAGCGCGGGCTCCGGCGCAGAGGCAAGCTGCACACGTCGGTCGGGGTCATCTTTCAAATCCTGCGGCTCGCGTGCCTGCGAATCCTTCTTTACTTCGAGCACCGACCCGATCACGTTGTTCGGGCGATACGTCGTGATTCCCTTCAGCCCTGCGTGCCACGCCTCGAGATACAGACTCTTGAATTCCTCGAACGGATAGTCTTCGGGAACATTGACGGTCTTGCTGATAGCGGCGTCGATGTACGATTGCACGGTTGCGCTCATTCGCATGTGGTCGCGCGCCGACATCTGCATTGCGCTGACAAACGCCTCCGGCAAATCGCGCTCGTTGCCGCCCATGCGTCGAAACAGCCGATACGCGTAGTCCTCGACCGCGTATTCCTGTCGCGTGCCATCAGGCATGCGCTTTTTACGCACGTAGGTCCACGAAAAGGTCGGCTCGATACCGCCTGACGCATTGCTCGCAAACGCGAGCGAGATCGTGCCGGTCGGCGCGATCGACAGCAGATGCGAGTTGCGAATGCCGTTTGCGCGAATCTCGCTCTTCAGCGACTCGGGAAGCCTGGACGCGCAATGCGGCGATGCCAGGAAGTTTTCAGCATCGAACAGGGGGAACGAGCCTTTCTCCTGCGCAAGTTCCGCCGACGCTTCGTACGCCGAATCACGCATCGCGCGTGCGATGTCTGCCGCCATGCGCCGTCCTGCATCGCTGTCGTAGCGCAAACCGAGCATCGTCAGCGCATTGCCAAGTCCGGTGAAGCCAAGTCCGATGCGGCGCTTATTCGCTGCCTCGTTCGCTTGCTCCTGCAGCGGCCATAGCGTTGCATCGAGCACGTTGTCGAGAGCCCGGGTGGAGACTTTGGAAACGTCACGGAACTTGTCGAAATCAAACGATGCCTGCTCGCCGAACGGGTCGTCGACGAACTTCGTCAAATTGATCGAACCGAGGCAGCAGCAGCCATAGGCAGGCAACGCCTGTTCGCCGCAGGGATTGGTGGCTGCAATCGTTTCGCAGTAAGACAGATTGTTGTCCTGATTGACGCGGTCGATGAAGATCACGCCGGGCTCGGCATGGTTGTAGGTCGAGCGCATGATTTGATCGAACAGCGCGCGCGCACTTGCCTTGCGATACATCCACGCGCCGTCAGCGCGTTGATCGCTATTCGCCGGGTCGAATGGTTCGGCAGCGTGCCAGAGTTCGATCTCGCCATCGCTTTCGACCGCGCGCATGAAAGCATCGGTGACCGTGACCGACATGTTGAAGTTGGCGAGCGACCCGTCGCGCTTCGCGTTGATGAATTCTTCAATGTCCGGATGGTCGCAGCGCAGCACGCCCATCTGCGCGCCGCGCCGCGCACCCGCGGACTCGAGCGTTTCGCAGCTTTTGTCGAAGACTCGCATGTAGGAGATCGGTCCGCTGGCGCGAGAGTGTGTGCCGTGCACGCGCGCGGTCTTTGGCCGGATCCGAGAGAAGTCGTAACCGACACCGCCGCCGCGGCGCATCGTTTCTGCCGCCTGATTCAATGCGAGATAAATCGAAGGCACGCCGCCATCGACGCCGCTGATCGCGTCGCCGACGGGCTGCACGAAGCAGTTGATCAGCGTTGCTGCAATGCCAGTGCCCGCCGCCGAGTTAACGCGGCCTCCTGGAATGAAGCCGTCGACCATCGCTTCGTAGAAGCGCTGCTCCCACGTCTGTCGCAGCTCGGGCTTTTCGACCTGAGCCAGACCGCGCGCAACGCGGCGGCGCACTTCATCGACGGTCTGTTCGTTTCCCTTGGCGTACTTTTCGAGCAGTACGTCGATTGAAATGGGCTGCTCGTCGAGCAGCAGCTGAGCTTTATCAAGCTTCATCGGTGAGTGTGTTTTTGCTATCTCCGCTAAGGCCAAATTTTCTCACAACGGCGGACCTATAAACTCGCTTCTTGTCACAACGACAAGAAAGTTTTGCGTGAACTTGCAGCAGTTTCGTTTCCTGCGCGAAGCGGCGCGCCACAAGTTCAGCCTGACTGAGGCGGCGCGCGCATTACACACGTCGCAACCCGGCATATCGAAAGCGATTATCGATCTTGAAGCCGAGCTGGGCGTGCCAATTTTTGCGCGCCATGGCAAGCGAGTAAAGGGGCTGACGGCGCCGGGGCAGATGGTGCTTGACGCGGCCGAGCGCATCATGCAGGACGTTGACAACCTGAAGAAGCTCGCGCGGGATTACGCCGGCAGCCCGGAGGGAACACTGCGCGTCGCGACCACGCATACGCAGGCGCGCTATGTACTTCCCACCGTAGTGCAGGCGTTCGCGGTCAAGTACCCGCAGGTAAGGCTGAAGCTGCTGCAGGCTAACCCGCCGCAGATCGCTTCGATGTTGATTCACGGCCAGGCTGATATCGGTGTAGCGACCGAGTCGCTGGCCGATCATCATGGCTTGCTGTCGATTCCAGTGTACGACTGGCAGCACGTTGCGATCGTCAAGCCGGGGCACCCGCTCGCGAAATTCGTGACAACGCCTGGGAAACTCACGCTTAAGGACCTTGCGCGGCATCCGCTAATCACCTACGAGCAGCAGTTCGCCGGTCGCGCAAAACTGGACACTGCATTTGAGGCGGCCGGAATCGCGCCGTCGATCGTGCTCGAAGCGATTGATGCCGACGTGATCAAGACCTACGTGCAGATCGGCATGGGCGTGGGAATCGTCGCGGGAGTTGCGGCCGATTCGAAGCGCGATGGATTGATCGTGTTGCCGTGCGGGCACTTGTTTGGCCGCAATGTCACGCGGCTCGCGGTGAAGGAGGGTGCCTATCTGCGTGGCTTCGTCTACTCGTTCATCGAAACACTGGTGCCGGGCTGGGACAAGCGTCGCCTTGACGAAGCGTTCAAGGCCTAGCGCAGCGTCGCTAAACTGGCGCATCGAGGACGGAGACTTCTATGGCAACGGTTCCCTCAGTTGTTCCCGACGCCGCGCCGATCAACGGGCTGCACCATTTTGCATACCGCTGCAAGGATGCGGAGGAGACGCGGCAATTCTACGAAGACATTCTTGGGCTGCCGCTGTATCACATCATTCAGAGCGATGTGGTGCCGTCGACAGGCGAGTACTGCCCTTACACCCACATCTTTTTCCGCATGACCGACGGCTCGTGCATCGCATTCTTCGACCTGGGCGACGACATTGCCGCGGAAAAGTCGCCGAACACGCCCGACTGGGTCAACCACATTGCCTTGCGCGTCGATACGGTGGAAGAGCTTGCGCGTCTGAAAACTCGACTCGAAGCGCACGGTATCGAGGTGCTCGGCGTCACCGACCACCACATTTTCAAGTCGATCTATTTTTTCGATCCCAACGGCATTCGCGTCGAGCTAACCGCGCAGCTTGCTTCCGAAATGGAAATGCAGGAAGACAGCAAAACCGCCCGCGCACGGCTCGACGAGTGGACCCAGCGCAAAGTTCAATGGCGACGTGAGCGTTCAGCAAGCGTTCGCTGATGCGGGTGTCTGTCGTCGGCGCTGGCTCGATCGGCGCCGTGCTCGGTGCAAAGCTTGCCGCCACCGGCCATGAAGTAACGCTGATCGCGCGTGGTGCGCATCTTGAGGGGATTCGCACCCGCGGGCTAACACTGGTTGATCACGTTGGTCAACACTCAGGCAGCTATCGGTTGCCGGCCGGCGACGATCCCGCCGCGTTCGGCGCTCAGGACTTGGTCATCATCGCCCTAAAGGCGCACGCGATTGCAGCGATGCTGCCGCGCATGCAATCGCTGATCACGGAGAACACCGTCGTCGTTCCCGCGATTAACGGATTGCCCTGGTGGTACTTCCATGGTGTGGGTGGCACGCTTGAGGGAACGGCATTGCACGCGCTCGATCCCCACGGCTCGATGTTCGCTGCTCTGGCGCCACGACACATTTTGGGATGCGTGGTGCACATTGCAGCTGAAGTGCGCGCGCCGGCAGAAGTGCATCACACTAACGGCGCCCGCATCATTCTCGGCGAGCCTGGCGGCGGTATTACAGAGCGCTTGCAGCGCACATGCGCAGCGCTTGATGCGGCGGGATTCGAAGCGATCCGCTCGACCGATATCAGGCTCGACGTCTGGACCAAGCTGGTCGGTAATCTTTCGTTCAATCCGATCGCCGCGCTTACTGGCTATTTGATGAGCGAAATCGTTGCCGACGATGATGTGCTCGACGTCATTCGCGCGATGATGCGAGAGGGTATGCAGGTGGCGGAACGCTACGGCGTTCAGATTCCGATGACGGTCGAGCAGCGCATTGACCTCGCGCGCCAGCTCGGCGCGGCGAAAATTTCAATGCTGCAGGATCTGGAACAGCGCCGCCAACTCGAGCTAGACGCGATCGTCGGCAGCGTGATCGAGCTGGCCGAGCGCGCGTCGGTTGCTGTGCCGACCATCCGCCACGTGCACGCCCTGACGCAGGCGCGCGTGCGCGCACTCGGAATCGGCGCCAGCTAAGCGCGGCGAATCAATTCGAGCGTTGCATCGAACAGCGGTGATCCCGGGTTCGCAAGCTCATCACACACAGTCAGATGGTTCGCTTGCGGCAGTTCCAGATGTCGCACCAAATTGCCGGACCAGGCTGCGCCGAACTCCACGGATTGCCGCTTGAACTCGCTGGACTCGAGAGCTCCCACGGCAGTGATCAGTGCTGCGCTTGTGGCGCTTGGCATCAAGATCGGCGACAGTGCCCGCGCCCGCTTTTGATCGAGCTTCAGGTCGGCATTCACGAAGGGTGCTTTTACAAGCGGACGCAAATCGAACAGTCCGCTGATCGCGAGCCCCGCTTTCACGAGCCCGCTCGGCAGCGTTGAGTCGAATTGCTGCCACAGCGCGGCCATCATCATGGCCGTCAAGTGGCCGCCCGCCGAATGACCGGCGACGACGATGCGGTCCGGATTGAATCGCAATTGCTGCGCGTTGCGATACAACCAGCCGAGCGCTTTCAGTTGCTGACGAACAATGTCTTCAATCGACGTCTGCGGCGCCAGTCCGTAATTGGTCAACGCTACTGCAACCCCGTGCTGCAGCAGCGGCGGAGCGATCCACGAAAAGTCCGATTTGTCGAGCGAACGCCAATAGCCGCCGTGAATGAAGACGAGCAGCGGCGCATCGCTCTGATGCGCATGAAAAATATCGAGCCGCTCGACGCCGAGCGAGCCGTACTGCAGATCGATCTCGCACGCGCGCAGCCGGCGTGCGGCTGCGCCCTGTTCGGCCCAGCGCGCAAAGATCTGCGGGTGATCGCGAATCGCTGCGCGCGCGTTGTATTCACGTTCCAGTACAGCGGTATCAGATGCCATGCGCGAGTCTAGCTGTGCGGCTTGGACAACGATTTGCGCGCCGTATAACATCACTCCCTCGCCGCCGATAGGCGGGCGACACCTCAGGGGAAGTAGCTCAGCTGGGAGAGCGCTGCGTTCGCAATGCAGAGGTCGGGAGTTCGATCCTCCTCTTCTCCACCATACCAATCCTAAGTCGATAAATGGCGCATGCAGCGTATTCGTATGACGCAACACGGGCTTAGAGCAGCCGCACTCATGCGCAGCTGCACTCGGACGGAATGAACTTGAGCAACCGGCAGGCAGCTTGGGCAAGCGATGCACGATTGGAGCGTGCCAGACAGCATGCAGTGCGCGGCGAGGTGCTGCATGCAGAGATGCTGCTTCGCAGCCTGCTTGTCGAGCATCGAGACTGCACGCCGGCACGGCTGACGGTCGCTGACTACATGGTCCAGCGCGGGGACCTCGAGGGTGCCCTGCAATGGCTTCAAACCCCGCAGGCCGATGATTCCGACGGTAAGCTGGGCCTCGCAGTCGCACAGCTGGAGTGCGCACGAGGCGATCCAGCGGCAGCACGCGCCACGCTCGAAGCTGTGCTTGGTCGCCAGCGGCGCTACTTGGAAGCTTGGTTGATGCTCGGCGAGGTTTGCGACGTGTTGGGCGACACGCGCTCGGCATTGCGTGCTCGCCACCGCGTCATTGTCGAA
>DATLOA010000328.1:0-2265 GCA_035536515.1 Burkholderiaceae bacterium
GGGAACACGTGTGCCGGTGAAGACGTTGTTCGAGAATCTGGAGGACGGAGCGACGGTGGACCAGTTTCTGGAATGGTTCCCCGGCGTCACGCGCGCGCAGGCGCTCGCGGTCCTCGAGTTCGCGGAAGCGAGCCTCGCGACAGTCTGATTCCAGCGTGCGTGTTCTCTTTGATCAAGGGACGCCGGTGCCACTGCGTAACGCTTGAGCGGCATCCCCAAGGTTGCATCCACCTCTCCGCAGGTTGTAATTTATCCGCGTGAGCCTGCAAGAAATCGAAGCAGCCGCGGACGCGCTCTCGCGCGCTGAGCAGGAACACTTGTACAAACATCTTGGTGCGAAGCTCAATGGCGCCCCGGCTGCGAACGAGAAGCTTGCTTCGGCCGCACCCGCCGTTGTATGGCCGGATTTTGAGGCCAGGCTGAAGGCAATCTACGACCACAGCGTGATGCCGAGCATGGTGCTCGCGGAGCGGGAATCGGCGCCATATTAGCAGGCCGTGATCTATGCGGACACGAGCGTGCTTGCATCGCTCTACATGCAAGACGCGAACACCCCGCGCGCGGTGGCTTTGGTTCGTTCGCTTACCCAGCCGCTGTTTTACTGCGCGCTCCATCGGCTGGAAATCAGAAATGCTTTTGCCCTCGCGCTCTTTCGTGGCGAGCAAACGCAGACGCAGGCTGATGCCGCCTGGCAGAACGTTGAGGCTGACTTGAAAGCGCAAGTGCTGGTTCCCGTGCCAGTTCAATGGTCTGCAGCTCTTCGCCGCTCGGCTGAAATCGCATGGGCAGAGACGCCCACACTCGGCAGCCGCAGCGCCGACATTCTACACGTTGCGTGTGCGGAACAATTGCGCGCGATTGATTTCCTGAGCTTCGACCAGCGTCAACGCGCCTTAGCTGCACGGCTCGGCTTTTCCGTTCAACCGTAGATTTGAAGTTACGCGGGAAGCTTGCTCGCGATTTCGCACAGCCGGCGTGGAGGCGGCATTCCCATTTCGCCTTCGCTGCTTTAAGACGTACCGCGATCCGGACACGCGATCTATTCATGTCGTAAGCGGAGCGACTGACTGTCGCCCGACCGAACCGCGTAAACGCGCCCTGCGGCTCTGAGTTCTCCCTAAAGAAAACAAAAAAGGTGGGACTGCGAGTACGTCGACGACGAACGACCGCTTGATGCGCAAGGAAGGCCCACTTCCAAACTCACTCCCGTTCGAAGACCGTTGCCAAGCCTTGTCCTACCCCGACGCAGAGCGACGCGATGCCGCGCGAGGCGCCGGTGCGAGCCATCTGGTGGATCAGCGTCGTGGCCAGGCGGGCGCCGCTGCAACCAAGCGGGTGACCGATCGCAATCGCGCCGCCGTTGACGTTCAATTTTGCGTTGTCGATGCCCAGCTCGCGCTGGCAGGCGAGGGCCTGCGCGGCGAACGCCTCGTTCAACTCGAACAGGTCGATGCGGTCGAGCGTCAGTTTCGCGCGCAGAAGCGCCTTGCGCATCGCGGGCACGGGTCCGAGCCCCATGAACGCGGGATCGACGCCGGCCGCGGCGCTCGGACCGATGAAGGCGATCGGCTGAAGACCCAGCGATTTGGCCAGCCCGGCTTCAACGATCAGCAATGCCGCCGCGCCGTCGTTGATACCCGACGAATTGCCCGCGGTCACCGTGCCTTGGTCGTCTTTGGAGAATGCGGGTTTCAGCTTGGCGAGATTCTCCAGCGTCGTGTCCGGCCTCGGGTGCTCGTCCACGCTGACGAGGGTCGGAGCGCCCTTGCGCTGCGGAATCTCGACGGGCACGATCTCCTGGGCGAACAGCCCGCGTTGGTGCGCCGCCGACCACCGTTGCTGGCTCTGCAGCGCGAACTGATCCTGATCCGCCCGGCTGATCTTGTGCTTGCGGGCGACATTCTCGGCGGTCTCGCCCATGGAGAAGGGGTGATGCAGCGCCGCCATGCGAGGATTGACCAGGCGCCAGCCGATCGAAGTGTCGAAGATCTGCTGCGACCGGTCGCACGCCGATTCCGCCTTGCTGAGCACATAAGGTGCACGGCTCATCGACTCGACGCCGCCCGCGATGAACACATCGCCGTGACTCGCCTCGATCATGCGCGCCGCGATGTTGACGGCTTCCAGCCCCGACGCACAGAGGCGATTCACCGTCGAACCCGGCACGGACGCGGGGAGGCCCGCCAGCAGCGCGGCCATGCGCGCGACGTTGCGGTTGTCCTCGCCGGCCTGGTTGGTAGCGCCGAAGTAGACATCCTCGATCAA
>DATLOA010000329.1:0-2642 GCA_035536515.1 Burkholderiaceae bacterium
GTCTCCGGCCGCGGCAGCAATCTGCAGGCGCTGTTGACGACCGCAGTCGCGCAGCAATGGGAATCCGAGTTCGGCGTCAAAGTGGTCGCGGTCGTTAGCAACCGCGCGGACGCGCAAGCGCTCGACGTGGCGCGTGCTCACGACGTTCCGGTTCATATTCTGGAGCACGAGCATTTTGACTCGCGCGCAGCGTTCGACGACGCACTGGCGCTGACGATTGACTTCTATGCGCCGCAGCTGATCGTGCTGGCGGGCTTCATGCGCGTGCTGACGTCTGCGTTCGTGCGCCGCTACGCGGGACGTCTGATCAACGTTCACCCGTCGCTATTGCCGTCGTTTCGGGGATTGAACACGCATCGGCGTGCGCTCGACGCCGGCGTGCTCGTGCACGGCGCCACGGTGCATTTCGTTTCGGATGCCGTCGACGCGGGCCCGATCATTGCGCAGGCAGCGGTGGCGGTGCACCCGGACGACGACGAAGCGTCGCTGGCGGCACGCGTGCTGCAGCAGGAACATCGCTTGTTGTCGCAAGCCGTGCGTCAGGTGCTGGAAGGACGCGTGCAAGGCGACCGGGAGAAAAAATTGGCGGTCGTTAACAGCGAGTCGCTGCAGTCATGAAGGCGGGGACTCCCAGGGACGCGAAACGCCAGAGCCGCAAGCGCCCCGATGCCGACCGTTTCAAGCCTCACAGATCGAACGAGCGTGGTTCCAGGCCGCCAGTGGAGCTGCGGTTGAAGTCGGCGTCGCGGCGCGCGACAGGCAACGGGGCCACGTATGCATCTACGAGCCGCATCACATCGCTGGTCGTTGACTCTCTGGCCGCAGCCCTGGCGGTGATATTAAAGTTTGACGGGCCGTCGGACGTGCTGCTGTCGCGCTTTTTCCGCCTGCATCCTTCGCTGGGCCAGCGCGACCGGGGCTTGATTGCCGAAGCGGTGTTCTTTGCTTTGCGGCGCTACGCGACGCTGGGTTGGATGATGCATCCGGCGCATCCGGCGCGTGCGGCGCGCTTCGCCGCGCTGGTGACGCTGGCACGCCAGCACGGAATCGAAGCGATCGACGAGCGTGCATTGCGCGGCGATGCGAACGCGGTCAAGCAGTCGCTGACGATCGATCTGGCGCAGGCACCGGCCGCGGTGCAGGCCGAGTTGCCGCCTTGGCTGTTTGTGGAGCTCGAGCGGCAGTACGCCGATGCAGTGCCGCTGGTCGATGTGCTGAAAGAAAGCGCGCCGCTCGATCTGCGCGCGAATTCGATCAAGGCGTCGCGTGCAGAAGTTCTTGAAGAGCTTGCTGCCCATCACGTGGGCGCGGTGCCGACGCCGTACTCGCCCGATGCAATTCGTCTTGCAAGCAAGCCGGCGTTGACCCACTGGCCCGCGTATCGCGAGGGCCGCATCGAGGTACAGGACGAAGGCAGTCAACTGATCGCGCGATTGCTGCAGCCGCGGCGCGGCGAGATGGTCGTCGATTTTTGCGCCGGCGCCGGCGGCAAGACGCTGGCGCTCGGCGCATTGATGCGATCGAGCGGCCGCCTGTATGCGTTCGACGTCAACGAAAGGCGGCTCGCCGGCCTAGGCCCGCGCCTGAAGCGCAGCGGCCTGTCGAACGTGCATCCGGTGGTGATCCGAAACGAATCCGATATCCGAGTGAAGCGATTAAACGGCAAATGCGACCGCGTGCTGGTCGACGCGCCGTGTTCGGGCAGCGGGACCCTGCGCCGCAACCCGGATTTAAAGTGGCGCTTTGCCGAAACCGAACTCGCGCGCGTCAACGACTTGCAGCGCTCTGTGCTGCGCGCGGCGGCACGGCTGCTGAAGCCTGGTGGGCGGCTGGTCTATGCGACCTGTTCGTTGCTGACGCAGGAGAATCAGGCGGTGGCCGAAGCGTTCCTGGCGGAGCATCCCGAGTTTGAGCTGATACCGGCGGCGACCGTATTGCGCGCGCAGTCGATCGACGTCGAGCACGCCGCCCGCTTCGCGCCGTACTTCGTGATGCTGCCGCACCTGCACCGCACCGACGGCTTCTTTGCTGCCGTGTTCGAGCTCCGCTGAGCAACCTGCGGTAAAGCACCCGTGAACCGACAAACGCTGTTCCAAGAAGTCGTCCACGTTTTGCAAAACGAGCTGTCGCACCCGCCGCAGGCGTGGCAGCTGGGGATCATCGTCCTTGCGCTGCTCGCCGGCTGGTTTTATGCGCGCCAGATCGAACGGCGCGCGCGCGAGACTTTGACGGCTGCGGCCACCGCGCCGCATGGCGTGCGCGTCGACGTCCTCAAGTTCTCGATCGACGGCTTTCGCCGGCTCGCATTCCCGATCGCGGCGATGGTATTGCTGGTGCTTGGCGGACTCGCGCTTTACCTCAGCGGCGTAGTGCTCTCAGGCGAAGTTCACCTGCTGCAGCTAACGTTGCTTCTGCTGGGCGCGATGGCCGCGATTCGGCTGTTCGTCTACGTGCTGCGCCGCTCGCTGCAGCGTGCTGCGTGGATCGGCACCTTCGAGCTTGCCATTGCGTTCACGATCTGGGTCGTCGTGGCGCTGTATGTCACCGGCCTCCTCGACGACCTGGTCAACTACTTCGACGCCGTTCGTTTTCCAGTGGGTAAGCCGCCGTTGACGCTATGGGACATTCTGGCGGGAGTCGTC
>DATLOA010000330.1:0-5595 GCA_035536515.1 Burkholderiaceae bacterium
AAAGCCGAGCCGCGCATGCTCGAATCGATCGAGATCGCACCGAACTTGTGGCCTACGTCAGCGGTGCTCGACTGGATGTCGTTGCTGAAAAAGCTGCAGACGATTCCGAAGCGCAGCGAGCGGCTAGCCGACGTGCAGCAGATCCTTCGCTCCCGGATGACGTTTTCCGGCACGACCCTGGTGTTCTCGACCGAGAAGTCGGATTACCTGTGGTGGCTGATGGTGTCGCCCGATCGCAACGCCGTTCGCGCGCTGGCGCTGCTCGCCGACGACGCAACGTTCAAGGACGAGATGGCGCGCATGGCGCGCGGCGCGTTGGCGCGGCAGCAGGCGGGCAAATGGAACACGACGCTTGCGAACGCATGGGGTGTGCTTGCACTGCGGCGCTTTCAGTCGCGATTCGAAAGCGACGCGGTCACGGGCCGCAGCATCGTCAGCGTTGGAAACGATCCGCACCCGCTTTATTGGAAATCGGCTCAGTCCCGCGCGACGAACGATCCGACGAAGGGCACACCGATTGGGGCCGGCGTCGAGACGCAGTTCGCGTGGCCGGCGAGTGTCGAACCCTTGTCGATGGTGCACGAGGGCTCGGGCAAGCCGTGGGCGTTCATCACGTCGCGCGCCGCACTGCCGTTGCAGGCGCCGCTGTTCGCCGGCTACCAGATCAAGCGCACCGTGACGCCGATCGAGCAGAAGACCGCCGGTGGTTGGGCGCGCGGCGACACATATCGCGTCACGCTCGAAGTCGACGCGCAGGCGGATATGACGTGGGTCGTCGTCAGCGATCCGATTCCGGCGGGCGCCGCAGTGCTGGGCAGTGGGCTCGGCGGTGATTCGCGGCAGCTGGTGTCCAACGAGCGCCGCGACGGCTTGGCCTGGCCGGCTTACGAAGAGCGCGCGTTCGACGGCTTTCGTGCGTACTACCGCTACGTGCCGAAAGGCAAGCTGAAACTTGAATACACCGTGCGGTTGAACAATGCTGGCGCATTTTCGATGCCGCCGACGCGGGTCGAGGCGATGTATGCGCCGGAATCTTTCGCTGAATTGCCGGTGGCGTCAATCGAGGTACGGCCATGAGGAAGCTCACTTTCGTGGCCGCTATAACGCGGGTGGCTCGTGTCGGTGTACTTGTGCTCATCATCGGTGCCCTCAGCGTGTCGCTCTCGACGGCGATCATCGCGGCGCTGACACCCACGGCGACTTTCGACGAAATTCGCCATGGCGCGCTTGGCTCCGAATCGACTTTGCTGTCGCGCGACGGCGAACCGTTGCAACGGTTGCGAGTTGACATGACGCGCCGCCAGCTTGAATGGACCGCGCTTGATTCGATCTCACCGTCGGTGGTGCGTGCGGTCGTTGCGGCCGAGGATCACCGCTTCTGGTGGCACTTCGGCTTCGATCCCGCGAGTGGCGTGTCGGCGCTGATGGATCAGTTCGGTGGTCGCGGGCGCGGCGCGAGCACGATCACGATGCAGCTCGCTGGCTTGCTAACAGAGGGCGACCGCTTCGGCCGTCGTTCGCTTGACGAAAAACTCGCGCAGTTTCGATATGCGATCGCGCTCGAGCATCGCTGGTCGAAGCAGCAGATCGTTGAGGCGTATCTGAACTTGGTGCCGCTACGCGGCGAGCTGGTCGGCATCCGCGCCGCTTCGCTCGGTCTGTTCGGACACGCACCCGATGCGCTCGATGAAGCTGAAAGCGCAGTGATTGCGGCGCTGGTGCGCAGCCCATCGGCATCTCGTTCGGTGCTCGCCCGCCGCGCGTGTTCGCTGATGAACAAGACTGACAAACCGGAGGGGTGCGCGCGCGCCGAGACCGTGGCGGCCACGCTGCCGTCCCATCCATTGGCGATGAGCGGACTCGACGAAGCGCCGCACTTGGCGCGCCGGCTGTTGACACGCGCCGGCACGTCAGTGCGTTCGACGCTTGATGCCTCCTTGCAGCGCTTCGCTGCAGAGACGCTGCGCAATCGGCTCGCATCGCTCGCGGACAGAAATGTCGAAGACGGTGCGGTGGTCGTGCTTGACAACGTGAGCGGCGACGTGCTCGCGTACATCGGTTCGAGTGGGGATATGTCGGGCGCCGCGGCCGTCGACGGAGCAGCTGCGCTGAGGCAGCCTGGTTCGACACTGAAACCGTTTTTGTACGGCGTCGCGATCGAACAGCGGTGGCTGACTGCCGCCTCGCTGCTGGACGATGCCCCGCTGGCGCTTACGACGCCGAACGGCTTGTACGTTCCGCAAAACTACGACCGCGACTTCAAGGGCGCGGTATCGGTGCGCTCTGCGCTCGCCGCATCGCTCAACGTTCCTGCGGTGCGAACTCTGCAGCTGGTTGGCGTGGAGCGGTTCCGGCAGACGTTGCAATCGTTCGGCATGTCGAGCGTCAAACACGACGGCGAGTATTACGGCTACGGGCTCGCACTTGGCGGTGGCGACACCAGCCTGCTTGCGTTAGCGAATGCGTATCGTGCGCTGGCTAACGCCGGGGCGTGGTCACCCGCGCATCTGCAGATGGAACGCGGCACAAGCGGCGGCGAGTCGGTGCGGGTTCTATCCGCAGAGGCAAGCTTCATCATCTCTGACATCCTCGCCGACTCGGCCGCGCGGGCATCGACGTTCGGACTCGCCAGCCCGCTATCAGCACGGTCATGGGCCGCAGTAAAAACGGGCACGAGCAAGGGCATGCGCGATAACTGGGCAATCGGTTACACCGACCGTTACACGGTCGGTGTATGGGTCGGCAACTTTTCGGGAGCACCGATGTGGGACGTCTCGGGCGTGACGGGCGCGGCTCCGATCTGGCGCGAGATCGTCGATCACCTGCACGCGAACCAGTCGAGCCGTGCGCCGAACGTTCCTGCCGGTGTTGTGCAGCGCGAGGTGGTATTTGCGCCCACGGTCGAACCGGTGCGCCGCGAGTGGTTCGTAGCTGGAACAGAATCGACCACGAAAGTTACAACGATCAGTCTGCCCACCACCGAAGTGGCGCCCCGTGTGCTCGCGCCGGCTGACGGCACCGTAATCGCACCCGATCCCGACATTCCTGCGGCGCGCCAATCCATGCTGATTCGCGCCGAAGCACCGCAAGCAACACGCGTCTGCCTAAAGCTCGGCGCGCAATCGCTGGCGCCCTGTGGCATACGCGAAGCAATGGTCAAATTACCGCCGCCAGGTCGTCATCAGATCCGTCTCGAAACCGCGAGCGGCGCTCTGCTGGCGCAAGCCATCGTCGAAGTTCGCGGCGTTCCGCGGTAGGGCTTTCCGCCGCGCGTCACGCCCGGCGCGCCGCATCCAAAAGCGGCTCCAAGAGGTATCGCGAGTGTAAGTTCGCGTCTTCAGCGACGACAACTGTCCCTTGATCGACAATTCGCCTATGGCCGCTGCTTCGATAACTTCTCCCGCGCCGCCGAGCTATCTGTATTACCGCCATACGCTGCCGGTGCGCATCATGCACTGGACCAACTTCGTCGCGCTCACGATCTGCTTCATGAGCGGGCTGCATATCTTCAATGCGCACGCCGCGCTGTATTGGGGAGACTCTTCCTACTCCGGGCGGCCGCCGTTGTTGCAAATTACTGCGCGCGAGGGCGCAAGCGGCGAGCCGATCGGTGTCACGCGCTTATTCGGGCGCGAGTTCGAAACCACCGGCGTGCTCGGGCTTTCAAAGTATGCGAACGGTGCGCCCAATCAGCATGCCTTTCCGTCGTGGGCCACGATTCCCGGTGGGTATTCGCTGGCAAAGGCGCGCGACTGGCATTTCTTCTTTGCGTGGATCTTCGTGCTTAATGGCGTGGCATACGTGCTCTATTCACTGTTCACCCGCCATTTGACGCGCGACTTGGCGCCGACCAGCAAGGAGCTGCGTGGTATAGGCGCATCGATCGTCGATCACGTGAAATTCAAGCATCCGCGCGGTGATGCGGCGAAGCGCTACAACGTGCTGCAGAAGCTCGCGTATTTAAGCGTCATATTTGTCTTGCTGCCGCTGGTCATCCTGGCCGGATGGGGAATGTCACCGTGGCTTAACTCGATTTTTCCCGGCTGGGTGGATCTGCTCGGCGGCCGGCAATCGGCACGCACGATTCACTTTATCGTCGCTTGGCTGCTGTTTCTGTTTCTCGCGGTGCACGTTTTCGAAGTGTTGATCAGCGGGTTCTGGAATCACATCCGCTCGATGATTACCGGCCGCTATCGAATCACGACGGACTGACATGACACCTCTCGATAAATCCAAACGTCGTTTGCTGGTCGGTACCAGCGCTCTTGGGGCGCTGTTTCTGACCGGCTGCGATCGATTGTCCGAGACCGAGTGGTTTCCGAAAGTACTGCGCTCTAGCGAAACGCTCACCCGCGGCGTGCATCAGCTGCTTGGCTCGCGCCGGTCGATGGCGCAGGAATTTACCGACGCTGACCTGTCGCCGTTTTTCCGTAGCAATGGCACGTCGATGCCTGAGGGCGAGGAGTACCAAGCGCTAGCGAAGAACGGGTTTTCCAACTGGCGGCTTGATGTCGACGGCTTGGTCGAGAAACGTATCGAGCTGTCGCTTGCGGAGTTGCGCGCTATGCCGCGCCGCACTCAGATCACGCGCCATGATTGTGTTGAGGGCTGGAGTGCGATCGGGAAATGGACGGGTGTGCCGTTATCGAATGTGCTGGCTTTGGTGAAACCGCAGCCGAACGCGCGCTACGTCGTGTTCCATTGCGCCGATGCGATGGGCGGCAGCCTTACGCCCGAGTATTACTACGAAAGCATCGACATGGATGACGCAATGCACCCGCAGACAATCCTTGCCTACGGGCTCAACGATAAGGACCTGCCGATACCGAACGGTGCTCCGATTCGTCTGCGCGTCGAACGCCAGCTCGGCTATAAGCATGCGAAGTACGTAATGCGGATTGAGCTCGTCGAAACTTTCGCAAACATCGCCGGCGGCAAAGGTGGCTATTGGGAAGACAACGGCTATCAGTGGTACGCGGGTATCTGAACTTGGCGGCGCTGCTGTTGATCGCAGCGCCCGCACCCTTTGCTCAGTCGCCCGCGGTCGACGACGTTCAACGGCCGCACGACTGCGGCTCGGTGGTCATCATCAAATGCAACCGGCCTGTGTCAGAGCCGGGCTCGGAGCAAACGCGCCAATTGGGACGCCGCACTGAGCTGCGGCGGCAGGCAGCGGGGATTCAGCAGCTTGAAGGCATTGTCATCGAGGGCGAGGCGGTCCGACGACGCAGCATCGAAGAAATCATGGGCAGCGCTTTCCCGATTTTTCGTTCGCGCAACAGCAGTCACGCGTTCGAAGCGAGCGATGGCTCGAAATGCACGTGCATGAACGTGTGTCCCCCACCGCCGCTTCCGTGCTGCCAGTGCAGCGCGAACTTAAGCCGCTATCGTCAGACGCCCGGCTCATCGCCGTTGAATTGAGACGTACCATTCGGGGAAAGCGGAGGCTTTGATATGCGATTGCTTCACACGATGCTGCGCGTCGGCGACTTGCAGCGCTCGATCGATTTCTATACGAACGCGATGGGCATGAAGCTGCTACGGACGACCGATCGGCCCGAGCAAAAGTATTCGCTGGCGTTCGTCGGCTACGCC
>DATLOA010000331.1:0-3088 GCA_035536515.1 Burkholderiaceae bacterium
CAAGGCGCTGGTCGACCGTGCGGTCGGTGCCGTCTACAAGTCGGGCGAGATCGACAAGATCTACGCCAAGTGGTTTACAAGCCCGCTGCCGCCGCGCAATATCAACATGAACTTTGCTCAGACGCAGGCGATCAAGGACGCGTTCAAGAGCCCGAACGATAAGGGCGTGCAGTAGTAGTTGTCTGAAATAAGGAACGCCGGCGCCGGAAACGACGCCGGCGTTTTTTTTAGTTCCGACCGTATGATGCGGGCGGAGCTTGTCCGGAAGCCGGCATCGTCTAGCGGCACCCGGCGCGGCGGGAGGGATCGTGAACTACAACTGGAACTGGGGCGTCTTTTTTCAACAGACCCCCGACGGTGACGGCGCGTATTGGGAGTGGATCCTCGCCGGGTTCTGGTGGACCCTTGGAGTATCAGCCGCCGCTTGGGTCATCGCGATGGTCGTTGGCGCATTTGTCGGCACCGTTCGCACCACTGATAAGACATGGCTGGTTCGCCTCGGCAACGCCTGGGTCGAGGTGTTCCGGAACATCCCGTTGCTGGTGCAGATGTTTCTCTGGTACTTCGTGATACCTGAGTTCATCCCGCCTCTCAAAAACTGGATGATCTCTACGGAGCCGATCTACGCGCAGTATTTGGCGGCGGTGCTGTGCCTCGGGCTGTTCACGTCCGCGCGCATCGCCGAGCAGGTGCGCGCAGGCATTCAGTCGCTGTCGCGTGGCCAGCGCAACGCCGGGATGGCCGTGGGACTAACGCAGCCGCAGGTGTATCGCTATGTGCTGCTGCCCATGGCATTTCGCATCATCATCCCGCCGCTCACCAGCGAGACGATGAACCTGATCAAGAATTCATCGATCGCGCTCACCATCGGGCTGGCCGAGCTCACGTTCCGTTCACGCGAGCTTGGCGAATACACGTTCAACTTCTTCGAAGCGTTTACTGCGGCGACCGTGATTTACATCGTCGTAGCAATGACCGCCAATCGCGTAATGGCGTATGTCGAGCGCAAAGTCGCAGTGCCCGGCTATGTGGGCGGCAAATAGCGGCGGTCTTAATTAGATGAATCTGGATTTCTCGATCGTCACAAACTCGCTGCCGTACCTGTGGCAGGGGATGAAGTACACGCTGCAATTGACCGCAACGTCGGCGGTGGGTGGATTGTTTTTCGGCACGCTGCTCGCTTTGGCTCGTTTGTCTTCCAACAAGATCCTTTCGAACGCGGCCGCAGGCTACGTAAACCTGATGCGTTCGATTCCGCTGGTGCTGGTGATCTTCTGGTTCTTCTTCCTGGTGCCGCTGATTGCGCAGTCGATCACCGGCTCCGAGCGGCCCATCCAGATCGGCGCCGAGCGCACCGCCATAATCACGTTCATCCTGTTCGAGGCCGCGTATTTCTGCGAGATCATGCGGGCCGGCATTCAATCGATTCCACGCGGGCAGGTGTACTCAGCCTACGCGCTCGGCCTGACCTATGGGCAATCGATGCGGCTGGTGATCCTGCCGCAGGCGTTCCGCAACATGATTCCTGTGCTGTTGACGCAAACGATCATCTTGTTTCAGGACACCTCATTGGTCTATGTCATCTCCGCAACCGACTTTGTCGGCGCGGCTTCGAAGATCGCGCAGCGCGACTCGCGCCTGGTCGAGATGTATTTATTCGTGGCTGCGGTTTACTTCGTGCTCTGCTACACGCTGTCCTACATGGTCAAGCTGTTGCAAAGAAGAATCGCAGTCATCCGCTAAGGAGCGTTCAATCAATGGCGATGATCGAGTGCAGGGATGTGTCGAAGTGGTACGGCAGTTTTCAGGTGCTGACCAACTGTTCGACTACGGTAGAAAAGGGCGAGGTCATCGTCGTATGCGGTCCGTCGGGCTCGGGAAAGTCGACGTTGATCAAATGCGTCAACGCGCTCGAGCCTTTTCAAAAGGGAACCATCACGGTCGACGGCGTGTCGGTTGGCGCTCCTAAGATCGACTTGCCGAAGCTGCGGGCGCGCGTCGGGATGGTGTTTCAGCACTTTGAATTGTTTCCGCACCTCACGATCATTGATAACCTGACTTTGGCGCAGATCAAGGTGCTCAATCGCAAGAAGGACGAGGCGAGCGTGCGCGGCATGAAGCTGCTAGACCGTGTCGGCCTGTCGTCGCAGGCGGCAAAGTTTCCTGGCCAATTGTCGGGGGGGCAGCAACAGCGCGTTGCAATCGCGCGCGCCCTGTCGATGGACCCAATATGCATGCTGTTTGACGAACCGACGTCCGCACTCGATCCCGAAATGATCAACGAGGTGCTGGACGTGATGGTGCAGCTTGCGAAGGAAGGGATGACGATGATGGTCGTTTCGCACGAGATGGGCTTTGCGCGCAAGGTGGCACATCGGGTGATATTCATGGACAAGGGCGAGATCGTCGAGGACGCCACTAAGGAGGATTTTTTTGGCCAGCCGCGATCGGAGCGTGCACAGCTTTTTCTGTCGAAGATTCTGCATCACTGAGGATGGCTGCGAGCGGCGCGCCTACCGGAAGTGCGGGAAAATCTGCCGCAAATTTGCGACGTTGACAGCGCACCGGCCGCGTAGACTCAAAAGCGTGTTCACTGTACGTGCGATCGCACTTAAGCCCGCATGAACTTTCGATCCAGCTTGTTTCGGCGCGTAATCTCTAACGTAAGCGCGGCAGTACTGACGCTCGCCACGCTTGGTCTGTATGCCCAGGGAGCATTCGCGCAGACGGCTGAAGCGCCGGCGCCCAAGCTGCCGCCGACCCTTTCAAAGGTGCGCGACACGGGTGTCGTCACAATCGCCTTTCGTCCGGACGCCATCCCGTTCGCCTATCTAGACGAGAACAAACAACCGGTTGGTTACGGTATCGACATCTGCCGCGAGATTGTGCGGCTGATGGAGCGCGAATTGAAACGTTCTTTGCGGGTCGCTTTCGTCGAGGTCAGCGCGCGCACCAGGTTCGACGTGGTCAACAGCGGCAAAGCCGATATGGAATGCGGCACGACGATCAACGACCCACAGCGGCGCAAGACCGTCGATTACTCGATGCCGTATCAATTTTCGGGGCCGCGTTTTCTAGTGCGGTCAGA
>DATLOA010000332.1:0-4765 GCA_035536515.1 Burkholderiaceae bacterium
CAGCCCAGCCAGCACTTGACTCCATCGCCACCGCCAATTGCGTGGCGACCGCCGGTGCTGCAGGTGCAGGGGGCCGAGCAGCCGGTTCGCATGCAGGCGCTGAAGGTCGACGTCGAGGTGTCCGCAGGCGTCACTGAGACGCGCGTGCAGATGGAGTTTTTAAATCCTAACGGACGCATCCTCGAAGGCAAGCTGCAGTTTCCGCTCGCCAGCGGGCAGATCGTCAGCGGCTTTGCACTCGACATTGACGGCGAGCTGCGCGACGCGGTGCCGGTCGAGAAAGCGCGTGCGCAGCAGGTGTTCGAAGACATCGTGCGGCGCCGGGTTGATCCTGGTTTGCTGCAAACGACGCTCGGCAACAACTACGAGCTGCGCATCTATCCGCTCGCGCCCGGCAAGACGCGCACCGTCGTGCTGCGGATCGTCGAACCGGCGACCACGCGGCTTTCTTTACCGCTCGCGTACGCGAAAGCGGTGGAGCACTTTGAGCTTTCGTTGCGCTACGCGAGCGCAGCGGCGCGGCCGCAGATCGTCAGCGGCAACCCTCTCGGCTTGAACTTCGAGCGCGATCCGCGCGGCGGATTCGTGGCGCGTCGGGCCCTCGGCAGCGCTGCGCTTCCCAACGATCCGCTGGTCGTGCAGGCAGCCGCTTCAAGCGCGGTCGAGATTACGACCGAGGAACGCGGCGGCGATAGTTACTTCACGCTCGATCTTTCAGTGTCGCAGCAAGCGGCGCCGCGGCCGTTGCCGCGTCAGGTGCAGATCATCTGGGATGCGTCGGCGTCGGCCGCGGGCCGACAGCTCGACCGTGAGCTCGCCCTGCTCGATGCGTATTTCAAGCGCGCCGGCACGATCGCAGTGACGCTCACGCGCTTCGCCGACGTCGCCTTTGCACACGAGCGCTTCATCGTTAACAGCGGCGACTGGTCCGCGTTGCGCCGTGCGTTGCACGCGACCGTGTACGACGGTGCGAGTCACCTCGGCGCCGTGCGGCACGACGGCGTTTCGGAAGAGGCGATCTGGTTCAGCGACGGCCTTGCGAACTATGGCGCGCCGTGGCGGCGCACGTTTCCGGTACCCGTCTACCTGGTGCACAGCTCGGCCAGCGCAGACCCGGCGGCGCTGCATGCGGTCGCCGAATCAAGCGGCGGGCGCCGCATCGATCTGACGACGATGACGCAAGCGCAAGCTGCCGATGCTCTGCTTGCGCGCGGCACGCAGCTCGTCGAAGTTGCGGCACTCGGCGCGAAGGAAATCGTTATCGACTCGCGCCACGCCACAGCGGGTCGTCTGGTTCTCGCCGGCATGCTGACCGCCGCAAGCGCTGAGCTGACGCTTCGCCTGCGCGCCAGCGACGGTGTTGTCAGCACGCGCAAGGTTCGAGTCAACAGCGGCCACAACGCATCGCGGCTCGCTGGCGTGCAGTGGGCGCGCCTCACGTTGGCTTCGTTAGAAGGCGACGCGAGCGTAAACAAAGTGCGCATCCGCGAGATCGGCCGGCGCTTCGGGGTGGCGACACGCGAGACCTCGCTGCTGGTGCTCGAGCTGGTTGACGACTATGTGCGCAACGAAATCGAACCGCCACCGTCGCTGCGTGCCGCATATGACCGGCTGGCGGCGACGATGCGAAAGAATCGTGCGCAGAGCGACGCCGCGCGGCTGGCGCAGGTCGTGCGCCGCTTCGAGATGCGGGTTGCTTGGTGGAACAAAAGTTTCCCGAAGGATGAGCCGCCGAGGGTGCTGCAGATTGCCAAGCAATCGGCGGGGGCAGTGGGCGAACTTCAGCAATCACGGCAACGGCGAAACGAAGCATCTGCAGACTCCGCTGTCCCGCTGCCGATGGCGACTGCGCCCGCTTCGGCACGCCTGGCCGCGCCGGTCGAGCGCGAGCAGAAAGAGAGCCGTCGCGACGCGTCGGCGCCGAGCGTCGCGATTGCACTGAAGCCGGCATCGGCAAATTCGGCGTGGCTTAAGCGCCTGCATACGACGGAGCCGAAGAGCTGGCACGCGGTGTACCTTGACGAGCGGCGTGAGAATGCGATGAGCGTCGGCTTTTTTTTAGACAGCGCCGAGTTCTTTCTGCAGAAGAATCAGCGCGAGCTCGGATTGCGCGCACTGTCGAATCTGGCCGAAATGGATCTGCAGAACCGGCAAGTGCTGCGTCTACTCGCGTACCGATTGCAGCAGGCCGGCGAGATCGAACTTGCGCTGCCGATCTTCGAGCGCGTACTCGAGTTGGCGCCGAACGAGCCGCAGTCGCATCGCGACCTTGGGCTGGCGCTCGCGAAATCCGGACAGGCGCAGCGCGCGGTGGATCGGTTGTACGAAGTGGTTACCGGCGCGTGGGACTCGCGATTCCCCGACATCGATTTAATCACTCTCACAGAATTGAATGCAGTCGTCGCCGAGGCGCAGCGCGGCGGCAAGTCGGTGGATTTGGCGGCGATCGAGCCGCGCCTGCTGAAAAATCTGCCACTCGACGTACGCGTCGTGCTGGCGTGGGACGCCGACGCGACTGATGTCGACCTGCACGTAATCGATCCAAACGGCGAAGAGGTCTACTACGCGCGCAATCTTTCGTATCAGGGTGGTGCAATCACGCGTGACGCGACCGGCGGCTACGGTCCCGAGGAGTTTGCGCTCAGAAACGCCAAGCCGGGCAAATACCGCGTCGAAGCAAATTTCTTCGGCCACCGGCAGCAGGTGCTCGCATCGAGTACTGGGCTGATGCTATGGCTATCGAGCGGCTTCGGCACGCCAGCGCAGCACGATCAGCGCACAACGCTCAGCGTGAAGAGCGAGGGCGGGCAGCGCGTGGTCGTTGGCGAGTTCGAGGTGAAATGATGAGTCGTTGTCTTAGTCGCCCAGCGCATTACCTAATACCGGTGCGCGCGCCTCTAAGTGGTGCGTCGCGTTAACCAGTCTCAACTCGTTGCCGCCACGGTAACTGCGAGCCCGTGAGGATGCTTCAGTTCGTTTTCAATAAGGTGGACGGTTTTAAAACCGTTAGTTGTCAGCATGCTGATTAATGACCCTAAAGTTGGCCAGAATGATTTCTTGGAAAGCCCGCTTGTTGGGTCGCCGAGGCCTCCTTCTCCGTGCCACTTTCCTCTGAAGCCGTTCACTCTTTCCTCAGCCTCGTTTTCACCCGCATAGTGTGTCCAAAGAAAAAGATTTGGACTCACTTGCGCGCATCGTTGAATTAGCCTCCAGGGTTCAGGCAGGTGATACAGCAAACCCGAACAAAACACCGCGTCGAAAGCACCCAAGGTTGAAAGCTCGAAGTTTTCCAAGTTAACTTGCAAAAACTCCACCTTCTCGGCTCCGAAGAGCCGTTGAACGAATAGAGCTTTCTGTATGTTGTGGGGGCGCCCTTCAGTAGACATGACTCGTTTGACCGCAGGTCTATTGGCCAAGGCGAAACTATGTCCTCCCTCCAGAGCTCCGAGTTCCAAGATCGTGCTGACGTTCGGGAAATACTGAAAAAACTGCGAGATGCGTCCATCGTTCATGGCGTCGAAGCTGCCGCCGTACGCCCTATCCTGGATCTGGAATCTCGTGACCCACGGCTCTAGACGCTTGAATTCCTGTCCAATATCAGTTTGTACTAAAGGTTGAATCACGTTGACTCGCTTTGGCGAAACCGAACTAGCCGCCTCTCTTGACCTAGAAGAATGCCTGGATTCCCGTCTGCGCGCGTCCGAGGATCAACGCGTGAATATCATGCGTGCCTTCGTACGTGTTGACGACTTCGAGATTCGCCATGTGCCGCACCACGCCGAACTCGTCGCTGATGCCGTTGCCGCCAAGCATGTCGCGCGCGGTGCGCGCGATGTCGAGCGCCTTGCCGCACGAGTTGCGCTTGACGATCGACGTGATCTCGGTCGCCGCGGTGCCTTCGTCCTTCATGCGGCCGAGTCGCAGGCACGCTTGCAGACCGAGTGCGATTTCGGTTTGCATGTCGGCGAGCTTTTTCTGCACCAGTTGATTCGCCGCCAGCGGCCTTCCGAATTGTTTGCGATCGAGCACGTACTGGCGCGCCGTGTGCCAGCAGGCTTCGGCTGCGCCTAGCGCGCCCCACGCGATGCCATAACGCGCAGAGTTCAGGCAGACGAACGGGCCTTTCAATCCCTCGACATTCGGCAATTCGTTATCAGCCGGCACGAACACGTCGTCCATCACGACTTCGCCGGTGATCGATGCGCGCAAGCCGAACTTTCCGTGAATCGGCGGCGCCGATAAACCTTTCATGCCCTTCTCGAGAATGTAGCCGCGGATCGCACCGGCATCGTTCTTCGCCCACACGACGAACACATCGGCGATCGGCGAGTTGCTAATCCACATCTTGGAGCCGCTCAGTCGGAATCCGCCGTCGGCGCTTCGCGCGCGCGTCTCCATGTTGCCGGGATCCGACCCGTGATTTGGCTCGGTCAATCCGAAGCAACCGATCGATTCGCCGGTAGCAAGCTTCGGCAAATACTTTTTTCTCTGCGCTTCGGAGCCGAACTCGTAGATCGGCAGCATCACCAGCGAGCTTTGCACGCTCATCATTGAGCGGTAGCCCGAATCGACCTTCTCGATTTCGCGCGCGATGAGTCCGTAGCAAACGTAGTTCAGCGCGTGCCCGCCATACTCGGTCGGCAATGTGGCGCCCAGCACGCCGAGCTCGCCCATCTCGCGAAAAATAGACGCGTCGGTCTTTTCGTGCCGGAATGCTTCGAGGATGCGCGGCGCGAGTTTGTCCTGCGCATACATCTGCGCCGCG
>DATLOA010000333.1:0-3294 GCA_035536515.1 Burkholderiaceae bacterium
TGACGCCGACACGCCGCTAGGACTGCGCGATCGTGCGATGCTGGAGCTGTTGTATGCCACCGGCCTGCGTGTCTCTGAGCTGGTCGGGCTGACGCTGTCGCAGCTGTCGCTGAGTGAGGGCCTGGTGCGTGTGTTCGGTAAGGGAGGCAAAGAGCGCATTGTTCCGCTTGGCGAGGAAGCACGCAATTGGATCGAGCGCTACTTGAAGAACGCGCGCGGAGCGATTCTCGGGCGACGCGTAGCAGACGCGCTGTTCGTCACGCAGCGCGGGCAGTCGATGAGCCGTCAGATGTTCTGGGTGCTGATCAAACGCTATGCGGCGCGTGCCGCGATCGACGCACCGCTTTCGCCGCACGGGCTGCGGCACGCTTTCGCTACGCATTTGCTGAATCACGGCGCCGATTTGCGCGTCGTGCAGCTGCTGCTCGGCCATGCCGACATTTCAACCACGCAGATTTATACGCACGTCGCGCGCGCCAGGTTGAAGGCGCTGCACGCGCAGCACCATCCGCGCGGCTAGACTGTTTTGATGCAGTGGTTCAACCTGGTTTTGGCTACAGGCGGCGCGTATCTGATCGGATCAGTACCGTTCGCGGTCATCGTCAGCCGCGCGATGGGCTTGGCCGATCCGCGCACGTATGGGTCGGGCAACCCTGGTGCAACGAATGTGTTGCGCTCGGGCAGCAAGTGGGCCGCGGCGCTGACGCTGATCGGTGATGGCATTAAGGGGTGGCTCGCGGTCTGGCTTGCGCTGCGCTTCGGTTCGCAACACGGCACCGGTGCCGCTGGCGTTGCGCTGGCAGCCGTCGCCGTGGTGCTCGGCCACTTGTATCCGATTTTCTTGCGCTTTCGCGGCGGCAAGGGCGTCGCGACCGCCGCCGGCGTCATCATCGCGCTCAATCCTTGGCTCGCGTTGGCGACGGCGATCACTTGGATCATCGTTGCGGTCTTCTTTCGCTATTCATCGCTGGCTTCTATCGCTGCTGCGGTCTTCGCGCCTTTTTACTCCGCATTCGGATGTGGCTTCGATGCACGTTTTGTCGCGCTCACAATCATCGCCGGACTCACGGTGTACAGGCATCGGGTGAACATCGGGCACTTGATGGCGGGCACTGAGCGCCGCATCGGCACACAGCAAGCCATGCGGGCGAAGGGACGCTAGCGCGTTGCTTCTGCAAGCGACCAGCGCGGATGCACTGAAAATGCAAGTTCGCGCGTCGCACCGGGCACTTCGCGCGCCCGCCGCAGCTTCGCTAATCCCGCCAACGCAATCATCGCGCCGTTGTCGGTGCACAAATCGAGCGGCGGAAAAAACACCTCGCCGCCGCGCTCGGACATGCGCAGCTGCAAGCGTGCTCGCAGCTGCGCATTAGCACCCACCCCTCCGGCGACCACCAGCGTGGTCAAACTAGTTTGATCGAGCGCGTGCATCGTCTTGGCGGCGAGCACGTCGACGATCGCGTCGACGAACGCGCGCGCGATATTGGCACGCTCCTGTTCGCAGACATTGCCTGCACCAGCGCGCCGCACCGCCGTCAGCACTGCGGTTTTAAGGCCACTGAAGCTGAAGTTCAGGTCGCCGCTGCCGAGCATCGGGCGCGGCAGCTTGATCGCATTGGGATCGCCGAACTCAGCGAGGCGCGATACGGCGGGCCCGCCCGGATATCCGAGGCCGAGCAGTTGCGCGGTTTTGTCGAAGGCCTCACCGGCCGCATCGTCGAGCGTTTCGCCCAGTAGCCGGTACTGGCCCCAGCCGCCGACATGCAGCAGCTGCGTGTGACCACCCGAGACGAGTAGTGCGACGAACGGAAATTGCGGCGCCGGCCTTGACAGCAAAGGCGACAGCAGGTGACCTTCCATGTGATGCACCTGATAGACCGGCCGCTCAAGCGCGTATCCCAGCGCATGCCCGATGCTGCCGCCGACCAGCAGCGCACCGGCCAACCCCGGTCCGGCAGTAACCGCGATTGCGTCGATATGCGCCAGATCGCGCTTGGCCGCGTCGAGTACGCAATTAAGCAGCGGCAGAACACGTCGAATGTGGTCGCGCGACGCCAGCTCCGGAACGACGCCGCCGTAAGCAACGTGCATGTCGACCTGCGAGTGCAGTTGCTGGGCGAGCAGGCCGTGCGCACTATCGAGCAAAGCAAGTCCGGTCTCGTCGCACGAAGTTTCGATTCCCAGGATCAGCATGGGTCCAGTGTAAGGAGGACGGACAGGTGCTTGTTGCAGCACGCCCGGTCGGCTAGAATCGCAAGTTGCCCGGAGTGCTAAAGCGTTCCTGACCCCCTAGGATTTGGACTGATCGATGCCTACCATTCGCCTTAAAGAAAACGAGCCGTTCGAAGTCGCTCTGCGTCGCTTTAAGCGCACGATCGAAAAAAGCGGCTTGCTCACCGAATTGCGGGCGCGGGAGTTTTACGAGAAACCAACGGCAGAACGCAAGCGCAAGCGCTCAGCCGCTATTAAGCGTCACTTCAAGCGTCTGCGCGGGCAGATGCTGCCGAAGAAACTTTACTAGTACTGAATCGGCAAGTGCACCAGCGCGCTACGGCGCGCTTTTCTTTTTTTGTGGAGGCTCCGTGTCGGCGTCGCTAAAGGAACGCATTACGGAAGACATGAAAAGCGCCATGCGCGCCAAGCAAAGTGAGCGGCTCGGTGCGATTCGCCTGTTGCTGGCGGCCATCAAGCAAAAGGAAGTCGACGAGCGGGTCATCGTCGATGACATTGCGGTTCTTGGCATCGTCGAAAAACTGATCAAGCAGCGTAACGATTCGATTGCGCAATTCGAGAAAGCCGGCCGCACCGATTTAGCAGGAAAAGAAAAAAACGAGCTCGACTTGTTGAGGGATTATCTTCCGCAACAGATGTCGGACGCCGAGCTGGCGGCGGCTATCGATACCGCGATTGCCGAGTCTGGCGCGACCGGACCGCAGGCGATAGGTAAAGCGATGGCTCTGTTAAAGCCGCGCATCGCGGGCCGCGCCGACATGGGCAAAGCTTCCGCGCTGGTAAAACAGCGGCTCACGTGATCTTTTCAGCGTAGCGCAGCGTCGAGAGGCATCGTGCGCTCCCGCGATGCGTACACTTTCGCGATGATTCCCAAAGCTTCATGAAATGATTCCGCAAGGCTTCATCCAGGACCTGTTGGCACGGATCGACATTGTCGACATCGTCGGCCGCTACGTTCAACTGAAAAAAGGCGGGCAGAACTACCTCGGGCTTTGCCCGTTTCACTCCGAGAAATCGCCGTCATTCACGGTAAGTCCATCGAAGCAGTTTTTCCACTGCTTC
>DATLOA010000334.1:0-8330 GCA_035536515.1 Burkholderiaceae bacterium
TGCCGGCCAGCGCAGCCAGCATCTGGCCAGTCTGATTCGCATCGTCGTCGATCGCCTGCTTACCGGCGATCACGAGCTGCGGCTTTTCCTTATCGACGATCGCCTTCAGCAGCTTCGCAACCGCCAGCGGCTGCAGCTCCATATTGGTTTCAACCAAAATGGCGCGGTCGGCCCCGATCGCCATCGCGGTGCGCAGCGTTTCCTGGCATTGCAATACGCCGCACGACACCGCAATCACCTCTGCCGCTACTCCGGCTTCTTTTAATCGCACGGCTTCTTCGATCGCGATTTCGTCGAACGGATTCATCGACATCTTGACATTGGCGAGGTCGACGCCGCTCTTGTCTGACTTCACACGCACTTTGACGTTGTAGTCGACGACTCGCTTGACGGGAACAAGGATTTTCATTGCAGATATGAAGGTCAGCGGATGATTATACGAACGGGTCCTGCGCCAACCCTTCTATCGAAGATCCCGGATGATTTCGCGCGCCGCGTTATGCCCCGGCGCTCCGGTCACGCCGCCGCCGGGATGCGAGCCAGAGCCGCAGTGATACAGGCCGGCGATCGGGCCGCGATAGCGCGCATAGCCGAGTACGGGCCGCAGCGAAAACAGTTGATCAAGCGACAATTTGCCATGAAAGATGTCGCCGCCGGTCAATCCGAATTCGTTTTCGAGATCCGACGGTGACAGTGCTCGATAGCCGAGCATTGACGCGCGAAAGTTTGGACAATGGCTTTGCACGACATCGAATATTGCCTGCACCGCCGGCTCTTTCAGTGCTAACCAATCTGCCGTAGGTGCAAACTGCTGGCAGAACAGGCTTGCGACATGTTTGCCGGGCGGCGCCAGCGAATCGTCGACGACGCTCGGAATTAGCATCTCGACCACTGGCTCGCGCGAATATCCGCTTGCCACCGCGTCATGCCATGCGCGGTCCATATAGGCAAGCGACGGCGCGAACGTAATGCCGCTCGCGTGATGCGGCTGCGCCTCCGTGCCACGTAACGCGCGAAAATCCGGCAGTTCTGATAACGCCACGTTGATGCGGAAAGTGCCCGATCCATACTTGGTACGGTCGATCGCTTCAACGAACTCTGCGGGCAGCTCGGATGCAGCGACCAATTGCTGATACAACAGCTTCGGGGTGACATTGGCAGCGACTGCGCGGGCGCGCACGACTTCACCCGACTTCAATTCAACGCCGTTGGTGCGACCCTTCTGCACAATCACACGCTGCACCGGCTCATCGACGTCAATGCGCACACCGCGCGCCCTCGCCTCTGCCGCCATCGCCTGCGTGATCGCACCCATGCCGCCCATCGCGTGGCCCCATTTGCCGAGTTTGCCATTGACTTCACCGAAAACGTGATGCAGCAGCACGTACGCCGAGCCCGGCGCATACGGACTCGCGTAGTTGCCGACGATCGCGTCCCATCCGAGCACGGCCTTCAGCGGTTCGGACTCGAACCACGAATCAAGCCAGTCGCCCGCGCTCTTGGTGAACACGTCCACCAAATCGCGCTGCGCTTCTCGTGGAAGTCGTCCCATTTGAAGTAGCAGCCTTCCCGCCGCGACCAGATCGCGCCATCCCTCGACGACGAAAGGGCCGCCGAGATTCGGCGGCGACTGCAAGATCCAGTGGCGCAGCTGATCGGCAACGCGATCAAGTCGCGCGTAGAAGGAAGGCAGCCTATCGGCGTCACGCGGCGAGAACTTCGCGACTTCGGAATTCGTTTGCGTCGCATCAGCACCAAAGCTGAAGCTGCGGCCGTCGGCCAGCGGCACAAAATTCGAAATTGGCCGCTCGATGATGCGCAGGCCGTGCTGTGCAAGCTTCAAGTCCTTGATCACGCGCGGGTTGAGCAGACTCACGGTGTAACTGGCAGTCGAGTTACGGAAACCTGGATGAAATTCCTCGGTCACCGCCGCTCCGCCGACCACGATCCGTCGCTCCACAACGCGCACCGTCAGTCCCGCAGCTGCCAGATAACAGGCGCACGTGAGCCCATTGTGGCCGGCCCCGATGATCAAAACGTCGAGCGGTTCTTTCATCGCCCGATGGTAGCGGGCATAGACCGCGCTAAAAAACGCCGCCCCCTACCAAAGGCGCGGCGTTTGCGATGCGGGTGCGCTACGGATTACTTCGGGAGTAATACTTTATCGACGACGTGAATCACTCCGTTCGATTGATTGACATCGGCGATCGTTACTTTCGAGGTGCCGCCGCTCTCGTCGGTAATGTTCACGGACTTACCGCTTGCGGTTGCGGTCAGCGTGCCGCCGGCCGCAGTTTTCAGCATCGCCTTGCCGCCGCCCGCGTCAATCTGCTTCATCAGATCGGCCGCGTTAAGTTTGCCCGGCACGACGTGATACGTCAGCACGCCTGTCAGCTTTCCTTTGTTTTCGGGCTTCAACAGCGTGTCAACCGTTCCTGCGGGCAGGGCCGAAAACGCCGTATTGGTCGGGGCGAACACAGTAAAAGGGCCCGGGCTCTTCAGCGTATCGACCAGTCCAGCCGCCTTGACCGCGGCGACCAGTGTGGTGTGATCTTTCGAGTTGACTGCGTTGTCAATGATGTCCTTGCTCGCATACATCGGCGCGCCGCCGACTGTGACCTGAGCCATTGCGGCAACGGTAGTCATGGATAACGCCAGAGCGACAGCAAGCCCCGCCAATTTTTTCGTGTGCATTCGGTCTTCTCCCGGTGAGTGGTGCAGCAGCGCGTGTGCGTCGCTGTGCTGCCCGTGGTACGGGACAGCAGCTCAACTGGATGTTGTGCAGATGTCGCTTGTGCGGCGCTTACTTGTAGCCGACGCGATCGAGTATGCGTTGGGCGGCAACGGTATTTTTGCCCATCGTTGACACCGCTGTCTTCTCTTGTTTGAAGCTGCCGAGGGAACTCAGCTCTGGATTGTTCAGCGTGGCACCCTTCGCCACTGGAAACTCGTTGTTGCCGTTCGCGAAATAAGTTTGTGCTGACGGGCTCGACAGATATTCGAGAAAGGCGATCGCATTCGCCTTGTTTGGCGCGTTCTTTGCCACGCCGCCGCCTGCAATGTTGACGTGCGCTCCGGAAGTGGACTGATTCGGCCAAATAAAGCCCACCTTGCTGACGATATCCTTGTCCTTCGGGTCGGGCGAGCGCATCAAGCGCACCCAGTAATAGGTGTTGGTCACCGCTACACCGCACTCGCCTGCGGCGACCGCTTTTATCTGATCCGTGTCTCCGCCACTTGGGGGACGCGCCATGTTGGCCACGATGCCCCGGGCCCAATGCTCCGCGCCAGATTCGCCCATCGACTCAACGCGAGATCCAATGAGCGACAGCATGTAAGGATGCGAGCCGGACCGCGTGCATACCTTGCCCTTGTTCTTCGGGTCCGCCAGCTCTTCGTACGTGTCGACATCCTCAGCCTTGACGCTCGCCTTGTTGTAGACGATCGCGCGTGCGCGCGTGGAGAAGCCATACCAGGTGCCGTCGTTCGAGCGCATCTGAGCGGGTATGCGCTCGTTAAGCAGTTTCGAGTCGACCGCTTGAAACAGCCCTTCTATCTGCGCACGCCACAGTCGCCCGGCGTCGACCATAATCAACACATCGGCCGGGCTGTTTGCACCCTCGGCCTTCACTCGCTGCAACAGTTGCTCGTCGCCAGCTTCGATGCGGTTGATCTTGATCCCAGTCTGTTTCGTAAAATCAGAGTAAAGGGCTTCATCCGTCTGATAGTGACGCGCGGAGTAAAGGTTGAGCAGCTTTTCCTGTGCGTCGCTTCGTGCCGGCGTCGCTGACACGGCCGCAACCGCTGTGATTACGGCGAACTGCATTGCGCGATGCAGGCATATTTCGGCGATTTGACGAGGTGCTTTGACTGATTTCATAACCCGTCCAATAAATCGTGGTTGAAGCGGACGGCAGACGTTATCGCAATCAATTCTCAAATGCAAACAATTCTCATTAACGTCAACGGATGAGTTAAATCAAGGCTTTATAACGTCTTCGGCGTCGCCGAGTGGGAATCGTGGAGCCTTTCGCGGCGCAGAATCAAGCTCGTGCGGTCCGCGCAGAATCTTGGCATCAGCGTCGACCAAACGCCGCGCCCCGTCAAAACGCGCGCGCCAGTAACGATCGTCCAAGCCTTCGATGCGGACGCGGCCACCGCGCGCGGGCGCGTGCAGGAAACGCCCCTCCCCTATATAGATAGCAACGTGCGAGTAGGCACGCGCGAGCGTGTTGAAAAACACCAGATCGCCAGGTTCGAGTTGCGAGCGCGCGATCGACTCGCCTAACTTTCCCATTTCTTCCGAGCGCCGCGGCAATGAACGCCCCGCTACCGCCTGATACACGTAGCGCACCAGTCCACTGCAATCGAAGCCCTCAGGAGTCGATCCACCGTATCGATACGGCGTGTCGACCAACGTCAGCGCGCGAACGACGATGTCGGAACGGACACTCGCGTTCTCGCCCTCACCCTGTACGCCCGCCGCGCTGTGACAGAACCAAGCTGTTGCAGCACCGAGGGCGATGAGTGTGCGTCTCACTTCACGCGGAGCGGCTATGCAGCACGCTCGGGCAGCGCCTTTGGATCGTTGTAGCTCGTCACCGGCGTGCCGCGGTAGAGAATCTGCGCGTTGCGCTCGGTGATCTGCTTATGCAGCGCGACGAATTCCGGCTGCATGTCGGCGGTGGGACGCGGCTCGGGAGCAAAGTGATGATAGGTATCGACGCCGCGCACCAGCGTTGCGCTGTCTTCGCCCGCGATCTGCGAAACGCTCGTCGGGATGTAGCGAATCGCAAATCCGATACGACGATCGTTGGATGGATTGGCGGGAGAGCCATGCACCAGGCGTACGTGATGCAGCGAAATTTCGCCGGGCTGCAGCTCAATCGTCACGGCCTTTGACGCGTCGACATCGACGGCGACTTCCTGCCCACGCGTCAGCAAATTGTTCTTCGCGAACGTGTCGCGATGCTCGAGCTGATCCTGCATGTGCGTACCGGGAATGAAGGTCATTGCACCATTAAGGCGATTGCTTGGCGTCAGTGCAACCCACGCGGTGACGACGTCGGGTCTGCTCAACCCCCAATAGGTTGAATCCTGATGCCACGATACAAACGCAGGATTGTTGGCTTCCTTTATGAAAAAGTTGGTCGTCCAGCACAGCAGGTTTGGACCATATACATCTTCGATCGCATCGACCACGCGCGTGTTGCGCACCAGATCGGCAAGCCATGGGAACAGCAGGTGCGTCTTGTGGCGCAGGTCACCCGCCAGCGGACCTCCGGATTTTGTCTCGTACTCTTCGAGCTTGCTACGAATGTCGCCGGCTTCGGCTTCCGACATCACGCGGACCGGAAACAAGCAACCGTCACGACGGAACTGTTCGATTTGTGACTCAGACAGAATTTTCGGCATCGTCGTCCTCTAAATCAGGCGGCACCGCTGATGATGTTCATCACCTCGGGCGATGCGTGCGCATCCGCAGGCGTGCCTGCGAAAATAATCTCGCCGCGCTCCAGAACATACAAGCTGTCGGCGTATTCGGGAATGTGGTGAATGTTCGACTCGGCCATCAGGATTCCGTGCCCGCGGCGGCGGATCGACGCGATGCCTTCGCTGATGCTCGGAATGATTGCGGGCGAAAGCCCTTCGAACGGCTCGTCGAGCAGCAACAGCTCGGCGTCGAGTGTCAGCGCGCGCGCGATCGACACCATTTTGCGCTCTCCGCCCGACAGTTGACTGCCGCCGCGTGATGCGTAGTTGCGCAGCTTCGGAAAAATTTCGTACGCCATTGCAATGCGCGTCTTTGCGTCGCGGCCCTGGGGCCGCGTCCATGTCGGCAGCTCGATGTTCTCTGCTACGTTTAGATCGCCGAACACCTGGCTTTCTTCCGGCGCGTAGCCGATGCCGAGCTGCGCAATCCTGTGCGTCGGCAGACCGACGATCGAAGTGTTCTTAAGCGCGACGGTTCCCGACACAGGCGTCAGGTAACCCATGATCGTACGGAACGTGGTCGTCTTGCCCGCGCCGTTACGCCCGATCAAACAAACGAGCTGGCCCGCTGCGACTTGCAACGAAATGCCACGCAGGATGCGACTGTTCTGAATGTCGACGGTAAGTTGGTCGAGCGCAAGCATCACGCAGCCCTTGACATCTTGCCGACCAGCTTGCCGACGACTGCCGCGACGATGTTGGGATCGTTGAAGAATTGCTTCGGAGGCAGGTCGGCCAGCACTTTGCCCTCTTTCAACGCAACTATGCGAGTCGAGTACTCGGCCACCAGGTTCATGTCGTGCTCGACCAAAATGATCGCCCGCACGCCCGCGTGCTTGGCAGCATCCATCAACGTGCGCATGATGCCGTGCTTGTCCCCGCTCGACACGCCGCTGGTGGGTTCATCGAGCAGAATCACTTCCGGCGTCAGCGCAAACGCGCTCGCAATATCGAGCAGCTTTTTTTCGCCTTGCGACAGCAGCCGAGACTCGGTGTCGAGCTTGGTATCGAGTCCGAATATTGCAGCGACCTCGCGCACTCGCGAGCGCAGCGCCGTATCCGTTGCGACCGATGCGAAGAAGTGCAGGCTCTTGGAAGATTGCGAGACAACCGCGACGCCGATCGTTTGCGCCACCGTCATCGCCGGGAAGATGTGCACGAGCTGAAAAGCGCGCGCCATGCCCCGCTTGGCAAGCGCCACCGGACCGATGCCGGCGATATCTTCGCCCTTGAATCGCACCGTGCCTGAGGTCGGCTTCAGCAAACCGGTCAGCACGTTCACCAACGTCGTCTTGCCCGCGCCGTTCGGCCCGACGATCGACAGCAGCTCCCCACTCGCAACTGAAAGCGAAGCACCATCGAGCGCGACGAAGCTGCCGTACGCCTTGCCAACCCCAACGGTTTCGATTAATGCCGTCATTGGCTGCGCTTCACCTTAGACCACAGATCCTGCGCAACGCCCATCACGCCGCGGGGAAACAGGATCACGATCAACGCTAGTGTCACACCGAGAAAGAATCGCCAGTATTGAGTCAGCGACATCAGCTCGGATTTCAGGAAGATGAAAACGAACGCGCCCACCAGCGGACCGAAGAAATTGGCGAACCCGCCGAGCACCGTCATGAACACGAGTTCGCCGGAATGTGTCCAGTACGCGGTTTCCGGGTCAGCCTGCCCAGTGTTGATGGCGAGAATTACACCGCCGACTGCGCAGTAAAATGCCGAAATCAAAAACGCTGCAAGCCGAAACATGCGCACGCGCACGCCGAGATACTCGGCCTTGCGCGGATTTTCTCGAATCGCCGCCAGATGCAACCCGAACGGCGAATGCACGATGCGCCACATCACAAACCCGAGCACGACAAGGAGTACGAGGCAGTAATAATAAAACGGCCCTATCAGAAACGCCGTCTTGTCGAGCTCGTCGAATTCGTTTCCAAGCAACGCGGGCCGCAGCACGCGAATTCCGGTATCACCGCCGGTGATGTCGTAAAACTTGAACAGAAAAGAGTGAAACAGCATTCCGAACGCGAGCGTGAGAATGCCGAAGAAAATCCGCACGTAGCGAACGGCGAGCAAGCCGACCGGAATCGCCACCACAACGGCGACCAGACCGGACACTAGAAGAATCAATTCGAAACTCTTGATGCCGAGCTTGCTGGTCAACACCGCTGCGCCATATGCGCCCAGCGCAACGAACAGCGCATGACCGAACGACAGCAGCCCGGTGTAGCCGAACAGCAGGTTGAATCCGAGCAGCGCAATGGCATACGCAAACGCCGGCAGGACCAGCGTCACGTAGTACGGTTGCGCAAGGCTCGGGAACAGCGCCAACACGATCAGTGCTGCGACCACGATCACCAGCAGTGCAGTGTGCCGACGCACGTTTGCAGCAGATACTTTGCTGCCCGCTCCCGCGCTCACGTCTGTTGCACTCATTCGATCGGCTTCCCAAACAAGCCGGCCGGGCGCGCAATCAGCACGACAATCACGACCAGATAGATCGCAAGAATCTCAAGTTCAGCATAAAACGTGATCGCCGCCGCGCGCATCAACCCGACGATCAGCGCACCGACCAGCGCACCTCGCATGCTGCCGAGGCCGCCGATCACGACCACCGCAAACGCTTCGACCACAAGCTCGACCGGCATGTCGAGCGATGCCGCCGCGGTGGGCACCACGAGCGCTCCACCCACCGTGCCGAGCACTGTGCCCAGCGTGAACACGCTGGTATACATCCAGCGTACATTGACGCCAAGCGCCTGACTCATTTCGCGGTTCTCGGCAGTCGCACGCAGAATGCGGCCGAAACGCGTGCGCTGCAGAAATGCACCGAT
>DATLOA010000335.1:0-3879 GCA_035536515.1 Burkholderiaceae bacterium
GATCGACGAGTTGGTTACGAAGTATCGCAACGAGATCGGCATGCAGCCGCGATCGATCATCGACCACGAGATTGTGCAGCGCTGTGTCTATGCGCTGGTCAACGAAGGCGCACGAATTCTTGAAGAAGGCATTGCGCTGCGTGCGAGCGATATTGACGTCGTGTACTTGACCGGCTACGGGTTCCCGCCGGCCAAGGGCGGTCCGATGTTCTATGCGCAGAGCGTGGGACTGAAGAGTGTCGTCAATTCGATGCGAGCATTTGCGCAAAACGATCACGCCGACGCGAAGTTCTGGCAACCCGCCAAGCTTTTGCTAGACGCTTGTGAGAGCGGTCAATGGCCGCGGTAGGCGTTGCTGGATGTCGCTGAAAAAGCTGCTTGATCTGACTGGCCGCAGTGCGCTGATTACCGGTGGCTCGCGCGGGCTGGGGCTGCAGATCGCTGAAGCGCTTGGCGAGATGGGCGCCCGGCTCGTGCTGTCAGCGCGCAAGCCCGACGAATTGCAAGCTGCCGTCTCGAAGTTGGCTGCCACGGGCATCAATGCCGGGTGGATCGCGGCCGACGCGGCCAACCCGGCCGACATTGCGCGGCTCGCCGACGAATCGCGCGCGCAGCTTGGTGAAATTGACATCCTCGTCAACAACGCCGGTGCAACCTGGGGTGCGCCTGCCGAAGAGCACCCGCTCGAGGCGTGGGACAAGGTGATGAATCTGAACGTGCGCGGAATTTTCCTGCTGACGCAGGCCGTCGGACGCGCGTCGATGATTCCCCGGCGCAGTGGACGCATCATTAACGTTGCATCGATCGCGGGCTTGTCGGGCAATACACCTGGAACGATGAGCACGATCGCCTACAACACCAGCAAGGGTGCACTGGTGAATTTCACGCGCACACTGGCGGCGGAGTGGGGCAAGTATGCAATTACGGTGAACGCTTTGGCACCCGGATTTTTCCCGTCGAAGATGACGAAAGGCGTGATCAAGGAGTTCGGCGAGGACAACTTGGCGCGGCTGGCGCCACTCAACCGGCTCGGCGACGATGAAGACTTAAAAGGCGCGGCCCTGTTGTTCGCGTCCGACGCAGGCAAGCACATCACGGGACAGATTCTGGCCGTCGATGGCGGCGCGACCGCGTACTAGTAAAACAAAATGGCAACAAACCGCCGCATCATCCTCGCCAATCGCCCAAAGACGGTGGCCACAACATCGAATTTCCGGCTTGAGGAAGTCCCCGTTCCGACACTGCAGCCGGGGCAGATCCTGGTTCGCAATCACTGGCTATCGCTTGATCCGTATATGCGCGGCCGGATGAACGAGAGCCGGTCATACGTGCAGCCCCAAGCGCTGGACGAAGTGATGCTCGGCGGCACTGCGGGCGAAGTGATCGAGTCGCGCAACCCTGCGTTTGCGGTCGGCAACAAGGTCGTAGGGTATCTCGGCTGGCAGGAGTACGCGGTGTCCGACGGCACGGGACTTTTCAAAGTCGATACCCGGCACGTGCCATTGTCCGCGTATCTCGGATCGGTCGGCATGCCCGGCGTGACGGCTTGGTACGGATTGAATCGCATTATCGATCCACGCGATGGCCACACGATCGTCGTTTCCGCCGCGAGCGGCGCGGTCGGCAGCGTGGTTGGGCAACTGGCGCGCATTCGCGGTCTGCGTGCGGTCGGATTCGCGGGCGGCGAGGAAAAATGCCGCTACGTCACCGAAGAGCTCGGCTTCGACGCTTGCATCGACTACAAGTCGGAGAGCACGCATGAAGGGCTTAGCAAGCGCTTGAAGGAGGCCGCGCCGGACGGCGTCGACGGCTACTTCGAGAACGTTGGCGGCGCGGTGATGAACGCCGTTTTGCCGCGTATGAACTCTTACGGCCGCATCGCACTGTGCGGGTTGATAGCCGGTTACGACGCGCAGCCCATCCCGATTGAAAACCCAACGTGGTTCTTGATTAGCCGTCTCACTCTGCAGGGCTTCATCGTCAGTGAGCACATGGACATCTGGCCCGCAGCGCTGAAAGAGCTTGGCGAACACGTCGCCGCGGGGCGCATCAAGTATCGCGAGACCGTGGCGCGAGGCATCGAGAACGCGCCGCAGGCGTTTCTCGGCATGCTAAAAGGCGCGAATTTCGGCAAGCAGCTGGTCAAGCTGGCGTGAACCACTTCGAAAACAGGGTTGCGGCAATCACCGGCGCGGCAAGCGGCCTAGGTCGTGAACTCGCCCGCCTCGCCGCACTTCATCGCATGCGGCTGGCGCTGGCCGACGTGCGGCGTGATGCGCTAGACGTTGTAGTGAACGAGTTGAAGAGAACCGGGGCCGTTGTGATCTCCGACGTCGTCGACGTCGCGCAGGCGGCGCAGGTCCAGCGGTTTGCGGAACATGCGTTTAGTGCGTTCGGCAATGTCAATCTGCTGATCAACAATGCCGGAGTCGGAGGCGGTGGCTACGTTTGGGAAAACACTGCGCGCGACTGGCAGTGGGTGATGGGCGTCAACCTGATGGGTGTCGTGCACGGCGTGCAACACTTCGTTCCGCGAATGCTGCAGGCGAGCCAGCGTGGAGAGCCGGGACACGTTGTCAATACGGCGTCCGTTGCAGGCTGGCTGACGGCGCCGCTAATGGGTGTTTACAACGTTTCGAAGCACGCCGTAGTCGCTTTGTCCGAGACGCTGCATCACGATCTCAAGCTTGCAAAGTCCGCAATTGGAGTGTCGGTGCTGTGCCCTGCGTTTGTCCCGACCGGGATTGCACAGTCGCACAGCTACCGGCCGGCCGAATTGCTGAACGTAGACGAATTGACGGCATCGCAAATGGTTGCACAGGCCGCATCTGAGAAGGCCGTCGCGAGCGGGAAGATCACGGCAGAACGGATCGCCCAACTGACGTTCGATGCGGTGCGCGGTAACACGTTCTACGTGTTTACGCATCCAAAGATTTTGGCGTCGTTGCGAGCACGCTTTGAGGCGGTATTGAGTGGCGCAGCGCCAGCCGACCCCTACGAGGCGCGCCCGTCTGCCAGGCCGGCAGCGCCCGCGTAACTTTCCGCGATGAAGTTTATTGCCTATCGCCTGTGGGCCGCGCTCGCAATGGTTGCCGCACTCAGTACCGCACTGGCGCGGACTGGCGAGCAAGTGCCGGCCGGTGTCACGCGTGGCCCCACCGTCGAAGGAATCACTGAGTATCGGCTCGCCAACGGCCTGCGCGTTGTGTTGTTTGCCGATCTGTCGAAACCGACTGCGACCGTCAACATCACCTATCTAGTCGGCTCGCGCCACGAGAACTACGGCGAAACCGGCATGGCACATCTGCTCGAGCACCTTATCTTCAAGGGCTCCAAGAACTTTCCTAAACCCGACAGCGAGTTCACGCGGCGAGGATTTCAAAACAACGGAACTACGTGGCTCGACCGCACCAATTACTACTCGACGTTCCAGGCAAGCGATGACAACCTGAAGTGGGCCATTGATTGGTCGGCCGATGCGATGGTCAATTCGTTCATCGCAAAAAAAGATCTCGATTCCGAGATGACGGTCGTTCGGAACGAATTCGAAAGCGGCGAGAACGATCCGACACGGGTGATGCTGGCGCGCATGCAGTCGATGCTGTACGACTGGCACAACTACGGCAACTCGACGATCGGCGCCCGCTCGGATATCGAGAACGTGCGTATCGCCAACTTGCAGGCGTTTTATCGGACGTATTACCAGCCCGATAACGCGGTGCTGATCGTCGCCGGCAAATTCGATGAGGCGAAAACGCTGCGCTGGATTGCGCAGGCTTTTGGGAAAATTCCAAAGCCGAAGCGGACGCTGCCGGTGTTCTGGACGGTCGAGCCGACACACGACGGCGAGCGCACTTTCACGGTGCGGCGACCTGGCGA
>DATLOA010000336.1:0-6188 GCA_035536515.1 Burkholderiaceae bacterium
ATTTATTTGCCGATGATTCCCGAAGCCGCGTTCGCGATGCTGGCGTGCGCGCGCATCGGCGCGATTCATTCGGTCGTGTTCGGCGGCTTCGCATCGGTCAGCCTGGCGACACGGATCGACGATGCACAGCCGAAGCTGATCGTGTCGGCCGATGCCGGATCGCGCGCCGGCAAGGCGATTCCATACAAGCCGTTGCTGGATGAGGCGATCGCGCTTTCCGAGAGTCCACCGCAGAAGGTGCTGCTGGTCGATCGGAAACTGGCGCCGATGAAGCGCGCTGAGCGCGACGTTGATTACGCGACATTGCGTGCCATGCATATGAACGACGAAGTGCCGTGCGAATGGCTCGAATCGTCCGAACCCAGCTACATCCTGTACACGTCGGGCACCACTGGTAAGCCGAAGGGCGTACAACGCGACATCGGCGGCCACGCGGTCGCGCTGGCCGCTTCGATGCGTGACATTTTTTGCACGCAGCCCGGCGACACGTATTTCTCGACCAGCGACATCGGTTGGGTCGTTGGACATTCGTACATCGTCTACGGTCCGCTGATTAACGGCTCGACCAGCGTTATGTACGAAGGGCTGCCGATCCGGCCCGACGGCGGCATCTGGTGGAGCATCGTCGAGAAGTACAGAGTCAACGTGATGTTCTCGTCGCCGACCGCGATTCGAGTGCTGAAAAAGCAGGACCCGACGCTACTGAAGAAATACGATTTGTCGAGCTTGCGCTTGTTGTTCCTTGCCGGCGAGCCGCTCGACGAAACCACCGCGCGCTGGATTTCCGATGGCATCGGCAAGCCGGTCATCGACAATTACTGGCAGACCGAGACCGGATGGCCGATTATCGGAATTTCGCGCGACATCGAAGCGCTGCCGTCCAAGTTCGGGTCGCCGGGCGTTCCGGCGGCGGGCTATTCGGTGAAGATTTACAACGAATCCACCGGTGAAGAGATCACGCAGCCGCACCAAAAGGGCGTCGTCGCGATCGAAGGTCCGCTGCCGCCAGGGTGCATGACGACTGTGTGGCGCGACGACGACCGCTTCGTGCGCACCTACTGGACCAGCGTTCCGAATCAAAATGTGTACTCAACGTTTGACTGGGGCATTCGCGACGAAGATGGCTACTTTTTCATTCTCGGCCGCACCGACGACGTCATTAACGTCGCGGGGCACCGGCTCGGCACGCGCGAGATCGAAGAATCGCTGTCGTCGCATCCAAATGTCGCCGAAGTGGCCGTGGTCGGCGTTGCGGATTCGCTGAAGGGCCAGGTTGCACTGGCGTTTGCCATTTTGAAAGATCCGACGAAAGCGGACACGCAAGAAAAGAAGCTCGCGCACGAGGGCGAGATGATGAAAGTGGTCGATTCGCAGCTCGGCGCAGTCGCCCGCCCATCACGCGTGCATTTTGTGGGCGTGCTGCCAAAGACACGCTCGGGCAAGCTGCTGCGGCGATCGATCCAGGCGCTTGCAGAAGGGCGCGACCCGGGCGATCTGACGACGATCGAAGATCCGACGGCGCTTGAGCAAATCAAAAGTGCGATGTACGCGTGACCTTCAACTACGCCTTATCGAGCCTGTTGCTGCCGCCGACGTCGCTGATTGCAGCGACGATCATCGGCGCGTTAGCGTTCAAGCGGCGGCGTGCATTCGGGATGACACTGATCATCGGTTCGCAGTTGCTATTACTCGCGCTGTCGATGCCCGTGGTTGCCAATGCGCTGGTGCGGTCGCTAGAGCCGCTGCCCGCGTCCATCGACCAGATAAAACGCACACAGGCGATCGTGGTGCTCGGAGGTGGACGCAATCTCGGTGCGCCCGAGTGGGGCGGCGAGACCGTGAACGACTACACATTGCGGCGCGCCCGCTACGGCGCGCGGCTTGCGCGCGAGACCGGGCTGCCCGTGTACGTAAGCGGCGGCAGGCCGACCGGCGGTCAGCTCGCCGAAGGCACGCTGATGCGCGATTTGATTGCGCGTGAATTTAACTCGCCGGTTAAATGGGTCGAGGCGGCCTCCGAAACCACGCGCGAACAGGCGCTGATGGCGGCGCAGGATTTAAAGCTGCAGCAGATCAGCCGTATCGCGCTCGTCACCGACGCAGTGCACATGCCGCGCGCGCAACGCGCTTTCGAGCGTGCAGGCCTGGCGGTCAATCCCGCGGCGACCGGATACACAGCTCAGCGGCCGTTGGCACCCTATCAACTGATACCCGGTCCTGCCGCGTTGCTTCACTCGCACGTTGCGTTGCGTGAGTGGACGTCTCAACTTCACCATCATGTTCTCGAAATGCTTGAATGAAAACAAAACCCTGGCTGACACTTGAAGACGCACGACGCATGGCTGCCGCCGCGCAAGCTGAGGCGCGGGCGAATCATTGGAACGTCGTGATCGCAATCTGCGACGACGGTGGACACCTGATCCTGCTACATCGGCTCGACGACGTCGCACCGATCTCGTCGACGATCGCACCGGCCAAGGCGCGCGCCGCCGCGCTCGGCAAGCGCGAGACGAAGCTGTACGAAGACATGATCAATCAAGGCCGCGCCGCATTTCTTTCGGCGCCACTCGACGGCATGCTTGAAGGCGGCGTGCCCATCATCGTCGACGGCCACGTGGTCGGGGCCATCGGCGTATCAGGTGTCAAGTCAAACGAGGATGCGCAAATCGCGAAGGCCGGAATCGCAGCGCTTTAGGTAAAGCGATCTCAGGCAGTGAGACCTAAGCCGCTTCAACCGCTGCACGCCGGCCCCGCTCGATATTGATAGTCGCGATCAGCAGCAGTCCGATCACGAAAAATCCGCCCGTGACCAACATGCCAAGCCGGTGGTTGTTTCCGGTCAAATACACCACCGCACCATAGGTGAGTGGCCCCGCGATTGCCGCGACTTGTACCGCGAGAGTCCATAGCCCGTAGAACTCGGCGAGCCGGGATGACGGTGCGAATACGCCGACCATCGCGCGCCCGGCCGATTGACTCGAGCCCATCGCGAGCCCCGCCAGATTCGCCGACATCCAGAACAGCGCCGGCGTCGTTGCCAACGACGCAATCACCGTCATCGCGATCCATAGCAACAGCGTTAACGCCAGCGCGCGCTTGTGACCCAACGCGTCCTGCGCGTAGCCGAACGCGAACGCGCCGATCGCTGCGGTGACGTTGACGACTGCAACCAGCAACATCGTCTGCAGCGTCGAAAAATTCATCACTTCCTGGGCGTAGATCGCCGCCAGCGCAATCACCACGGCAACTCCGGCCTGATAGAACGCACCGCAAAGGAGCAGGCGTGCAAAGTCGCGGTACCGTCCTACGTGCTTCAACGTGGCGGCAAGCCTCGCCACTGAGTCGCGGACGACACTGAAGCTGCCTTTTGCCTGCGGTACCGCGCGCTCTTTCAGCACGAATAACGTCGGCAGCGCCGCCACCGCGAATATCCCAGCGGTAATGAGCATGGTCACCGGCACATAATCTTCCGCCGGCTTACCCTGCCCGCTCGCCCACATCACGTAGCCAACGCAGATCAGCAGCGTCGCCAGTCCGCCCAAGTAGCCGAAGCTCCAGCCCCATCCGGAGACCTTGCCGAGCGCATGCGGGCGCGCGATCTCAGGCAGGAATGCACCGATCAGCGACACGCCGACCTGAAAGAAAAAATTCGAGATCACGATCGCGGCGGCGGCAATCGCAACATCGCCGCGCCCGGCGAGTGCAAGCGCGGCCGTCGACACCACGCAACCCACCGTCGATATGCGCAGTAGCCACTGCTTGCGCGCGCGCAGATCGGCATACGCGCCGATCATCGGCATCGCGATCATCACCGCGCCGTTAGACACGGCGAGTGTTACGGTCCACGCGAGCGTGCCCCAATCGGCGCCATTCGCCACGACGCTGACGAAGTAGGCGTTAAACACCGCCGTCAGCACGACGGTGGTATAGCCCGAGTTTGCGAAGTCGTAACCGGCCCACGACAGCACCTCGCGAGGCCGCACGCCGGGGTTCAGCGCAGCAGGATCAAAAACCGCCATCTGGCAAAGCATGCCACGCGAAAGCCTTACCATTCTTATACTGCTGCCATGGCCACGCGCGAGCTCGACCGGATCGACCGCAAAATCCTTGAAATTCTGCAGGTCGATGGGCGCATCACCAATCAGGATCTGTCAACGCGCATCGCGCTGAGTCCGCGCGCTTGCCTGGAGCGTGTGCGCCGGCTCGAACGCGCCGGCATCATTTCCGGCTACATGGCGCTGGTCGAAGCTCGCAAGCTGGGCGGCGTTTTAACTGTCGTGGTCGAAATCACGCTGCGCGATCAAAAGCAGGCAACGCACGCGCGATTCGAGCAACGCGCTCGCGCCGCCAATGAAGTGGTCGAATGTTTTCTGGTGTCGGGACAATGCGACTACGTGCTGCGCCTGGCGTGCCGCGACCTCGATCACTATCGCGAGCTGACCAACGCCTGGACCGACGATCCGACGCTCGGCGTCGAGAAAATCACCTCGAAGCCTGAGCTGCAAACCGTCAAGCCGTTTCGCGGTTATCCGCTACCCTAGCGGCCTTCATTCGGCGCGCTGCGGCGCACCGCCGAATCTGCAGTTTCGCGGCTAAAGCCGCTCCATTTCGGCATTTCCGCCTCGTTACTACAGCCTCGCATTTCGCGCATCGTCCCTACATTGTTTCTACATATTGCAAGGGTAGATATGAACGCGCGAGTCAATATGAAAATGAACCAGACCGAACTGGCAATCGCAGTCGAAAAAAGCGTTGCCGCGCCAAACTACGCGCCGATTCCGGTCATGCTCGATCGCGGCGAAGGCAGCTGGCTGTGGGACGCCGACGGCAAACGCTATCTGGACTTCATGTCGGCGTACTCCGCCGTCAGCCATGGGCATGCGCATCCGCGTTTGGTCGCTGCGCTGACCGATCAGGCGCAGCGCGTTGCAGTCACCTCGCGCGCGTATCACTCGACCGAGCTTGGGCCGTTTCTCGCGAAGCTGGTCGAAGTCGCCGATCTGTCGAAGCCCGCCAAGGCGCTGCCGGCCAGCGGCGGCGCCGAATCGGTCGAAACCGCAATCAAGGCCGCGCGCCGTTGGGGTTATCGAGTCAAAGGCATCGCCGACGATCGCGCGAACATCGTCGTTGCAAACGGAAACTTTCATGGCCGCTCGACCACGATAGTCGGCTTCTCAACTGAACCGGCCTATCGCGCGGACTTCGGTCCGTTCGCGCCGGGCTTTCGCCATTTTGCCTTCGGCGACATCGAATCGCTGCGAGCTGCCATCAACAACGAAACCTGTGCCATCCTGATCGAACCAATTCAAGGCGAAGCCGGCATCGTGTTGCCACCGCAGGGCTTCTTACGTGCCGCACGCGAGCTCGCCAACGAGCGCAACGTGTTGCTGATCCTTGACGAGATTCAATCTGGCCTCGGCCGCACGGGCGAATGGTTTGCATACATGCACGAAGGCATTCGCCCCGACGGCGTGATTGTAGGTAAGGCGCTCGGCGGCGGGCTGCTGCCGGTGTCGGCGTTCGTCGCGATCAACTCGGTGATGGACCTACTCGAGCCCGGCAGCCACGGCTCGACCTTCGGGGGCAACCCGCTGGCAGCTCGCGTCGGTCGCGAAGCGCTCGCAGTCATCGAGGAAGAGCAGCTCGTTGAACGCAGCCGCGAGCTCGGCGCGCATCTACTGTCGCGCCTGTGCAATTTGTCGTCCCCGCTGATTCGCGCAGTGCGTGGGCGCGGGCTCTGGGTCGGCGTCGAGCTCAATGCAAGCGTGTCGGCGCGCAAGGTGGCCGAGCGAATGGCGGAGCGCGGGGTGCTGACCAAGGACACGCACGAAACGGTAATTCGATTCGCGCCGCCGCTAACGATCAGCCGCGACGCGCTCGATTGGGGCATCGATGTGTTCGCCGCGGTGCTATCGGAGTTCGGTCCGCGCGACGCGCCGCTTGCTGGCGACCGCGTCGTGGCGAAATCCACTACGGCTCACTTGATGATGAGCGCGCCCGAACACTTCGAAGTGAGCTACACAATCAACCCGTGGATGCAGCCGTCGCAATGGTCGGCGTCGCCGAAGAAGCTCCATGGCGATGCAAAGCGCGGCTGGAACGAGCTGAAGAAAACCTACGAACGTCTCGGTGCGCAGATCGAAGTGCAGCAACCCGTAGCAGGTTTGCCCGACATGGTGTTTACCGCC
>DATLOA010000337.1:0-12582 GCA_035536515.1 Burkholderiaceae bacterium
CGTGATTGTCAACGCGGTCGGAGGCACCGTGTTCGCGGAGAATATGCGCGCGCTCGCGTTCGAGGGGCGGCTCGCTACGGTGGGCTATGTCGACGGCGTCGTACACGCGCAGATCGACCTTGAGGCTTTGCATGCAAAGCGCCTGACCTTGTTCGGTGTGTCCAACAAACTGCGTACAAAGGAACAGCGCGCTGCCGCAGTCCCGCGATTCGTCGCGGACGTGATGCCGCATGTCGCGGCGGGTCGCATCCAACCCCGCATCGATCAGGTGCTGGACTTCGCGCAGCTCGCGGACGCCAAGGCGCGCATGGAAGCCGGTACCCACTTGGGGAAGATCGTCTTGCGTATGCCGCTCTCATCCTGATAATCCATCGAAAGGAGACAAACAATGAGAAACACGAAACTGGTTGTGGCGCTGGCACTCGGCGCTTTTGCATGCACCACCTGGGCCCAGTCCGCGACCTATCCCAGCAAGCCGATTCGCCTGGTGGTCGGTTTTGCGCCGGCGGGGGCCGCCGACTATGTGGCGCGTGCGATGAGTGATGCCTTCAGCAAAGCACTCGGGCAGCCGGTGATCGTCGACAACAAGCCGGGCGCCGGCTCAAGCATCGCCGCGGACATCGTGGCGAAGTCACCGGCAGACGGGTACACCATGCTGATCGCCAGTCCTAGCAGCATTTCAGTGAACCCTGCGCTGAATCCCAAGCTGACGTACAAGCCAGCGGATCTCGCGCCCGTCACGAAGATGACGACGTCGCCGCTGGTGCTTGCGGTCAAGTCCGCCACTGGCATTCGCTCGGTGTCGGAACTCATCGCCGCGGCCAAGAAGGAACCGGGCAAGCTCAACTACTCCTCGTCGGGCAACGGTTCAGCGCCACACCTGGGGGCGGCACTATTCACGCAGCTGACGGGCGCGGAGATGACGCACATCCCTTATCGCGGCGGTGCCCTGGCAATCCAGTCGGTGATGGCAGGCGACACGCAGGTCACCTTTGGCACTCCGCCCTCGGTGCTACCGCAGGCCGGCGGAGGAAGATTGCATGCGATCGCCGTCAGCACGCGCGAGCGTTCGCCACTAGTGTCCGACCTGCCCGGGATGAAGGAGGCTGGCCTGCCGGAGTACAACCTCGAATTCTGGTATGGCATGTTCGCACCCGCCGGCACCGCACCCGCCATTGTCAAAAAGATCTACGACGCGACGATCACAGCGATGCAACAGCCGTCAGTCAAAGCATCGTTGGCGCGCGAGGGCACTGAGGTGTCACTGTCGAGCTCGCCCGAGCAGTTCGCCAATTTCCTGTTGGAAGACGAAAAGTTCTGGGCTAACTTGGTGAAGACCGCCAAGGTCAAGGTCGAATGAGGCGATGCGTTACAGCTGGAAGTGAAGCCACCGGATGTATTTGCTACCGACGTGCTCAAGGCTGTAGCGCGCTCGGTCAGGTGGCACCAGATGGGGTGCGAGACCGGTGGCGTCCACCATCAACTGCTGCTGACAGTAGCGCTCGAGCGCCATGAACCAGAACGCCGCGGCTTCGATACTGTGATGGCAAGCATGCTGTTCTCTTAGGTCGAAAGCGGAAACTCCTTACTGCCTCTACCTATGGTTTGACTCTATTTGGATCAACTGGCGCTGCCACGGCGCGGGAACCGGCCGCAGTGTTTCCGAGAACTGGAATACCCTTCCTTGAGTCGGCATGCTTCGCCATATCCGCCATCCGGGCCGCCACCTTAGGATGTGCGAACAGTTCACGCGCGGCGGCCTGGCCGAGGATCTGAAAGCTCGACTCGATGGTTGCTTCGCCCTCGAATTTGACGGCTTGTTCCGCCTGCCGCCTGCATGTCTTAGTTAGCAGTCGCTCAAACAGCGTGCCGACGGCTTTATTGAATGCTTCGTACTGCCGAGGAGATCCAGCCGTGATTGGCGCAAGGTCTGGGTGCAGCGCCGCTGTGGCAAACATCCACTTTATCAATGCACGCTTGTCCGTAGCAGTCGTCGAGTTCACGAGGCACTTAGCGAGATCGTCGCCATACGGACCCGCCTCTGCCTTCGTTGAGGCAAAGACGAGAAGTGTTGCTACCAAAGGCGCAGCGAACAGGTTAGCCATCGAAGCTTGGGACGCTGAAGCGGACCAGACAGACACGGTCACCTACTTGATTGATGCGTTTGTTGCAACTCAAAAATTGTGCCCAGCCTGATTAACTGAATGATCCCTCCGACCGCAAACCTTGTCCAGCTACGCTGCGCAGCCTCCACACAATGTTGCATTGGACGCCCAAGACTATAGGTCATGGGGCGACTACGACATTGGGCTATGGTCAAGCAATCGCATACGGGTCGGGATTAGACTTTTGGCCCCTGCCTCAGGAGACGACATGAAAACAATATTGATCCTGACATTCGCTGCGGTACCCCTCGCCGCCCACGCACAGCAACAATTCCCCGCCTCCCTTAGGGGTCATGCTTGGCTGCCAGCGCAAGCCATCTCTCTCACCCCTCCCAAGGACGCACCAGCCTCGTTTGCTATATCCGGAAAGTTCATGGGTCCTGAGTGGCGGCGCGTGGAGGCCACCGGCACTGTTCCAGGAAATTCCTATATTTCTCCGGGATCTGCGTTGCGCAAGACCGGTGGAGCGACGCCGTTCAAAGGCCAGCCCGTGCAAGGCTTCTCCGGAATCAAGTCGATGAAGGACGGCACGTTCTGGGTGCTGACCGACAACGGATTCGGCGCAAAGCGTGACAGCGGAGACGCGATGTTGATGTTTCACCACATCAAGCCGGATTGGAAAAAAGGAACTGTCGCGCGCCTGAAGACCGTCTTCCTGCACGATCCTGACCGCAAAGTGCCGTTCATGATCGTGACCGAGGGTACAAAGGCGCGCTACCTCACCGGCGCAGATTTCGATATCGAGTCGATTCAGTTCGTCGGCGACTCGGTGTGGTTTGGCGATGAGTTCGGGCCCTATCTGATCCGCACCGACCGTAACGGCAAGGTGCAGGCCGTGCACGAAACCAAGCTCGACGGCAAGGTGCTGCGCTCGCCCGACCACTTTGCGGTGAATACACCCGCGGTGTCGGGCAACTTCACTACACCTGTCAGACGCTCGCGCGGCTTCGAAGCGATGGCCGCTTCGAAAGACGGCAAATTCCTCTATCCGCTTCTTGAGGGTCCGCTTTGGATCGACGCCGAAAAGAAATGGGAGATGGATCGCGATGGCCGCGAGTATCTGCGCATTCTAGAGTTCGACATCGCGAAAGACGACTGGAGCGGACGCTCGTGGAAGTACCGTCTGGAAGAGAACGGCAACAACATCGGCGACTTCAACATGATCGATGCGGACACTGGCCTCATTATCGAACGCGATACGTTGGAAGGTCTGCCCGAAGACGCGTGCAGCGGCGCGCCGCGTTCGGACTGCTACCCGAAGCCCGCCGCCTTCAAGCGCATCTACAAGGTGAGCCTGTCAGACGCTGACGCCGATGGCTTCGTGAAGAAGATCGGGTTCATCGACCTGCTCGACATCAAGGACCCCGACGCAGTCGCGAAGCGCGGCACCAAAGATGCAGTCTTCAAGTTCCCGTTCGTGACGATCGAAGACGTGGACGTCGTCGATTCCGACCACATTGTTGTAGCCAATGACAACAATCTGCCGTTCTCTGCGGGGCGCAAGCCCAACACGCAGGACGATAACGAGATCATCCTGTTGCGGGTGCCAGAGTTGTTGCGTGCGAGGTAACTGCGTTAGGTTCGCGTTTGGCTACGTAGACGTCCGCAAGTAGTCATGAGTTGTCCTCGCACAGATAACGGCTCATGTCGCATTTGGCCAGAGGCGGACATTCCCCCGCGTTTGATGGTTACGCTGGCTACCATGCGTCTCATGGCGCAGTTCAACGAAGCAGTCACCTTTGCGGAGTCGCACGAGATTCCGTGGCCGCGCGATCCGACAGCTGATCCTTCGCATTGGGGACTCCACCGCGATGACCCGCCGCCGTTCAACCGCCTGCGCGGTCCGGTGCATCCGCGCGGCGGCGTCTCCGGCGTTATCTGTGTGCACGGTGAGGAGGTCGCCGCGTGGGGCGAGCCCGACCGCGCGGACCAGACTTTCAGCGTCGCTAAGACTTACCTCGCGCTGCTCGCGGGCATTGCGCATGTGCGCGGGCTTCTCGAAGTAGGAGAGCGAGTCAGCGATCGGCTGCCCGGCATCGGCTTTGATTCAGCGCATAACCGCGCGATCACATGGGAGCACCTGCTTACACAGACCAGTGAATGGCAGGGCGAATGTTTCGGCATGCCCGACCAGGTGGAGCACTACCGGCACGTGTCTCACGACCCCAAGCCACCGGCGGGCAAGAAAGGTGACCTCCGTCCGCTGCACGAGCCGGGCAGCTACTGGGAATACAACGACGTGCGCATCAACCAATTGTCGTTGGCGCTGCTTCACCTCTTCAAGCGACCGCTGCCGGAAGTGTTTCTAGAAGATGTGTTGCAGCCGATCGGCGGCGGCCGCGACTTTCGGTGGGAGGGCTACGACGACGCGTGGGTTGAGATCGACGGCCAGCGCATGCAGTCGGTGCCTGGTGGAACGCACTGGGGCGGCGGCGTGAAGATAAGCGCTCGCGACCAAGCTCGCATCGGCCAGCTTCTTCTCGACGGCGGTGCGCACGAGGGCAGGCAGATCCTTTCGCGCGACTGGGTGCAGCGCATGCAGCAGCCATGCGCGGAGGCCCCGTTTTATGGCTGGCTTACATGGCTCAATCGCGACGGTCGCTTGTTTGCCAATGCGTCGCGCTCGAGCTGGTTCATGTTCGGCGCGGGCGGCAACATGGTGTGCATCGATCCCGACAACGAAGCGGTGCTCGTCGTGCGCTGGCTTGACGGCGCGCATTCGGCGGGCTTCGTACGCCGCGTCGCGCAGGTGCTCAGAAGTTAGAGCGTCATCGTCACATTATTCAGTAGTACGGACTACGTGGCTCGGCCATTTAGCATGGAGGCATGCAGAGTCCCACCTGCAAAGAATCTTTCATTGTCTATCTCGTCTTTTGCCAAAGTGCGCGAATCCGTCAATCGGTCGTCAAGCTGAAGGGCAGAGCGGAATATTTTTTGAGATATCCGGTCAGTCGCCGTTTGCGAACAGTGTTTTCGGAGCTGACGTAGCGCACCGTTCCGAATATGGGACGGTCAAACCAGGGGCGGTCATACCGGCCCAGTGTCCACAAAAAGCCAGCGTAAGAATTTGGATTTCGGCCATCAACCGCGTATTTGTTCATCAAGTGAATCATTGTTGCCAGAGCTTCCCTCGGATGCGCGGACCACTCAAGAATTTTCTTGGCCCACAGAATGCGCATGCTGTTATGGAACCAGCCGTCGCGTACGAGTTGCGTGTGTGCAGCGTTCCAGACCGGATCGTGAGTAGCCGCCGCTTCGAGTTCGTCGATCGAATAACGATACGGACGTTCGTCGCTAGCGTGCTGCTCAAGCGTTCGTCGCGCCCATTCAGGGACACACTCGTAGGTGCTGTAAGTGTCCGGACATTGATCGCATAGGTTGTAGGCAAGCTCGCGCCAGGTCACAAGCTCGTCTAGATAGGCCTCGGCTGCAGTGCTCATCCCCCACCACCCCTCGCGTTTGCCGCTTGGCGCTGCATTCAGATCTGTTAAGGACCAGCTCTCTTTCTTTGCGATGCGCGCAAAGATCTCGTGCACCGAAATGTGTCCAAAGTGCAGGTATGGCGACATGCAACTTGTACCGTCGAGGTCCGGATCGGATCGATCCTCGGCGTACTGTGCAAGTCGCTTGCGTACGAAAAGGTCGAGTCGCTTCATCGCAGCGTCGCTACCGCCGTCAAATACGGCAGGTCCAACGCCGTGATCTATCGGCAGCATCGCTAGCGCGGCGCGCGTGCTCGACAACATTGCCGCGGTTGCTTTAGGCCAACGTGCGGTGATGGCCTCTGGAAATTTCCCAAGTGACGGGAGCTGTACGTCTTGAAGGGGATCTGCCGCTGGCACGTGTTGTAAGTGATCAGGCAACACTTTTTGCAGGAAGCGGCGGAAGTCCACCGCGCGGCCATACGCTTTGTCGGCTGCTGCCAACGGCGCAAGGCCGTTCGAATCGACCACTTCAAAACGCGTGCGAATTTGCTTGGATGCTGCTGTGACCATCTGCGGCAACATGAAGCATGGAAAGGCATCAGTCACGACCGCAGATGCACGGGCGGCTAGAGCGGCGAGCAACCCTTTGCCGGCGCCAGCCTCTGGCTCGACGTACGGGAAATAGGTCACCGGCGCGTCGGCGAACGTTCTCGCATTACCTTCCATGCCCTGCAACACAAAGCCGTGGATACGGTCATTCGCCCAGCGATAGCCACAGCGAAGCGCCTCAAAAACCACCAAAGGCTTGCCTGATTCCAAAGCTAATTCGACGGCTCGCTGCAGGCCGAAGTTATAGCGGCGGCGGCGATGCATGATCATCCAATACAGGATGAACTGGCCGCTCACGTTTACAGGGAGGTCGTTTCTTACGTCGATCCGAATCGACGGTACTGCTTGCTGCGCACGCTTTTCTGCAGTCATCAGTCGCGCCTCTTCGTTGTTTGTGGCTGATGACGAGACCGCGCTTCCACACGCGGCCTCAACTGTCTGCAAGATCACCGATGCATTGCGTCGACTACGAAGCCTGACGGGCGGACACGGCTGCCGAGTTGTCGATCGAACGTGTCAGCTTGGCCGACATGAACAAAACGTAGAGAGCTGCCAAGCCCACCACGATGTAAACGATTCTCGAAAGCGGCGACATGTCACCGAACAGCGTAGCGACAAGATCAAAGTTAAAGGCGCCAACCAGCAACCAATTAACTCCGCCGACGATCAGAAGAATTAATGCAATCCAAGTAACGGTTTTCATGTTTAGTCCTATTTAAATTAAGTTGTACGCATCAGCAGGAGATGTGCCTAACAACTCCCTGCCATGAAAGTAAGGTTTTAGAGGATGTTGTTATCCCGAGAGCGCGGCGCGGTCATAAGCGGCCATGGCGTTATGCATGCAACGGCGTGACATGCACCGCTTCCGGTTCAAGTGACTATTTCGGCAAAATTACTGAGTCAATCACATGAATCACGCCGTTGTCCGCGCTGATATCGGTCTTGATCACCGTTGCGTTGTCGACCATAACCTTGCCGCCCTGCGTGCGCACAGTGACGGCACTGCCCTGCGCGGTCTTAACCGGACCCGGCTTGACATCGCTCGCCATTACTTTCCCTGGCACAACGTGATAGGTCAGCACGGCAGTGAGCTTGGCTTTGTCCTTCAATAGCGCGTTAAGGTCGGCTTGTGGGATCTTTGCAAATGCTGCATCCGTTGGCGCAAAAACGGTAAATGGGCCTGGACCTTTAAGGGTGTCTACAAGACCGGCGGCCTTTAGTGCAGCCGCTAGAGTATTGAACTGCCCGGCGGACACCGCCGTGTCGACTATGTCTGCCGACATAGCAGTGGAAGCAATGGTTGCGAAAGCAAGACCCGCGAGCGCTCGACTTAAATTCTTCATTTCATATCCTTTCAAAGTTGATTAGAAACGCGGTTACGACCGCTGCGATGTGTGACGCACGCGAGGAAGGCTTGTTGCAAATCTTTTTTACTCGCCAACGCGAGAAAAGTTGAACCGCACGCTATTCAGCGAGTCAGGCTAAGGTGGGTGGCAGACGCCAGGCTTTATGCTGGCGTCATGATGCAAGCAGACTTGGAACTTGTCCGTCTCGCTCAGTCAGGCAATGAGTTGGCGTTCGAGGCGCTGGTCGTTAAGTATCAGCGGCGGATTGCGCGACATGTGGCGCGTTACGTGCCCATTGCCAGCGACGTCGAAGATGTGGTGCAAGAGGTCTTCATACGTGCATTTCGTGGTTTGCATTCCTTTCGAGGCGACAGTGCGTTCTACACGTGGTTGTACCGAATTGCGACCAATGCCGCCCTCACGTTTCTTCGACGCGCGCCGCTAGAAGAGCAACTTGATGACTCTGAAGACGAGCGGTCGGATTTGTTTCAACCCGGCGTATCCGACGGCGAGACGCCTGAGCGCACGTTGATGGCGAGCCAGATTGCCGATGCCGTACGACAAGGACTTGCACGAATGCAACCCGAGCTTGTTGATGCGCTAACTTTGTTCGAGGTCGAGGGCAAATCGTATTCGGACATTGCGCAGATGTTTGATGTCCCCGTCGGAACAGTACGTTCGAGGATATTTCGCGCGCGCGAGGCCCTTGCAAAGCGCCTCGAGCCTGTACTGGCGCCGCAACGTGATCGGAGATGGTGAGATGTTGGAGAAAGTATCGCTGCTGCTCGATAGTCAATTAAATAGCGACGAGGTGTCCCAGGTGTTAAGCGGACTCGGCGCAGACCAGGCGCTTCGCGACCGCTTCACTATTTATGGACTAATCGGCGACTCTATGCGCGGTGTCAATGTGCCTGATGACGGCTTCAGCATGCGAATCTTTGCGCGATTGCGCCGTGAAGGTGTGAAAGTGGAGGACGGGTACGACCCGCTTGCATGAGTTACTTCAATTGGTGAGATCGCGGCGGCGCCTTAGCCACCGCGCATGAAATCCTGTAGGCCCGGGACGATTCTTTCCTCCCCGACCTTTGCAGCAGGGTCGTCAGGCTCGCCCTCCACTACTTCGACGCCGATACCGGCGCCGACTCCAAGTTCTCCGCTCTGCTGCATTCGCTCCGCTTCGTTCGGTGAATCAGCGAGCACCGCAGGTGCGGTGCGTGAACCACCAGATGGCACAGTAGAGTTTTCAATGCGCTGGACGTTTTCCGGCCGCGAGATTGCACGTGCGGCTGAATTTTGTTCACGCGCCAAACGGGCCAAGCCATCGCGCCCGCTCGCTGCGCCGTACAACAACGCACTGCCCGCGACAAGGGCCAGCGCGCGGCCCGCCGAGCTGCGGCTTCTTAGGGCCAAGGCACAGAGCGTTAACCCAACTGCGGCGACCCACCAATGTTCACCTGAAAAGCCTTGTCGGCTGTGATCGAAATTTCTAAGCTCTCGAAAAATGCTTTGCATATTCTTCCAAAGGCGACAGCGGCGCTATCGAAGCCGCGTGATCGAGGGATAAACTACCCGGCAAGTAACAGTCCCGCCTCGATGTCGAAGCCAGGCGGTGTTCGCCCCGCGTTCTCGATTTCAATGCCTATGGGTCGCCGGAAAGGGTCTCGATGATTGGGCAGGGGTGATTCTTACCTGCTCGTTCGCACTCAGCGATCAGATGTTTTAAAGCCGCGCGCATGCGATTCAAGTCTGTGACCTTGTTTTCAATCTGATCCAGACGTGCTGCGGAAATTCGGCGAATCGCGCGCCGGTCGGTACCGTCGTTTAGTCTCAACAGCTCTCGGATTTCTTCAAGCGCAAACCCGAGCTCCTGTGCCCGCTTGATGAATCGAATGCGCTGAACCATGCCTTCGTCGTACCGTCGAAAGCTGCCCTGTGACGCAGGTACCGGCAATAGCTTCCGTTGTTGGTAATAGCGGACGGTCTCCACGCCAACGTCGGCGGCGCGTGCGAGGCGCCCGATAGTTAAACCATCATCTGGCACAAAAAGTCCTTGACTCTGGGGTCGACTACGGAGTTTATCGTTCGCCAGGTCAATTGTCAGAAGCCTACGATGGATCAAATACTCGTCATGAACAAGTTGCCACCTGCTCAAGCAATGCACCCGAATCACGGTCACACGGCGGCTGGATGCTGCTATGCGCCGAACACTGTTGGCGGCGGCGCGGCCTTGAAGGACCCGGTCTGCGGCATGACCGTGACCCAGCAGTCAACGCACCGTTCTGAACTCGAAGGCCGCACCTTCTACTTCTGCAGCGCTGGCTGCAAAAACAAGTTTGCTGCGGATCCGGAGAAGTATTTAAGCAAGCGCGAAGATCCATCAACGACAGCGGGCGCGCCTGCGGGCACGATCTACACGTGTCCGATGCATCCCGAGATTCGGCAGGATCGGCCCGGGCACTGTCCGAAATGCGGCATGGCCCTCGAGCCGCTGATGCCGTCGCTCGACGAAGAAGAAAACCCTGAGCTGCGCGATTTTTCGCGCCGCTTTTGGTGGACGCTGCCGCTGACGATCGCCGTTGTTGCGCTCGCGATGGTCGGCCAGCGCTTTCTGCCGTTATCGCCAACCGCGCTGTCATGGTTGGAGCTCGCACTGTCGGCACCCGTGATCTTGTGGGCGGGTCATCCGTTCTTTGTGCGCGCGATTCAGTCGATCGCGAATCGCAGCCCGAACATGTGGACACTGATTGGACTAGGCACCGCAGCGGCATTCGTCTACAGCGTCACTGCTACCGTCGCCCCCCAGTTGTTCCCGCCGTCTTTCGTGATGCATGGTCGCATCGGCGTGTATTTCGAGGCCGCTGCAGTGATCGTGTCGCTGACGTTACTTGGACAACTGCTTGAACTGAAGGCCCGCGGCCAGACGTCATCAGCCATCAAGGCGTTGATGAATTTAGCGCCGAAGATGGCGCGGCGCATCCGCGCAGATGGCGCTGAAGAAGACATTCCGTTGGCGCACGTACATGTGGGCGACTCGCTGCGCGTTCGGCCCGGCGAAAAGGTACCGGTCGACGGCAACGTAGTGGAGGGCGAGAGTGCGGTTGATGAATCGATGCTGACCGGCGAGCCGATGCCTGTCACCAAGCGGCCCGGTGATCCGGTGATCGGGGCGACGATCAATACGAGTGGATCGCTGATCATGCGCGCCGAGCGCATAGGCAGCGCAACGACGCTCGCGCAGATCGTGCAGATGGTGGCGCTGGCACAGCGCTCCCGTGCACCGATGCAGCGTTTGGCAGACGTTGTAGCAGGCTGGTTCGTGCTGGCGGTCATCACAGTCGCCGTGTTGACTTTTCTGGCATGGGGTTTGTTCGGACCTGACCCCGGATGGGTCTATGGACTGATCAATGCATTAGCGGTGCTGATCATCGCGTGCCCGTGTGCCCTCGGACTCGCGACGCCGATGACAATCATGGTTGCGACAGGCCGCGCGGCGACGCAAGGCGTGCTGTTTCGTGACGCGGCGGCGATCGAGTCGTTGCGCACGATAGATACGCTGGTGGTCGACAAGACCGGCACGCTGACAGAAGGTCGTCCGGTATTCGAGCGCGTCGATGCCGCGCCGGGTTTCGAAGAAGAACAGGTGCTGACGCTTGCGGCGAGCCTTGATCAAGGCTCCGAGCACCCGCTGGCGCACGCCATCGTTGAAGCGGCGCTCAAGTGCGGCCTGACTCTTAAAAAGGCAGAAAGCTTCAAATCTGCGAGCGGTATCGGTGTGCGCGGAGTCGTTAGCGGCCAGCGCCTGGCTCTGGGTAACACCGCTCTGATGCAAGACGAACGAGTAGAGCTTGCCGCATTACGCGATCAGGCAGAAGAACTGCGCAAAACAGGCGCAAGCGTCATGTTTCTGGCAGTAAACGGCAAGCTCGCTGGACTGCTCGCTGTTGCCGACCCGATCAAGTCGACAACGCGGGAGGCTTTGGCACAACTACGCAACGAAGGTATTCGTATCGTGATGGCGACGGGCGACGGCTGGACCACGGCGCGGGCTGTTGCAGCCCAGCTTCAAATCGACGAGGTGATTGGTGAAGTGAAGCCGGCGGATAAGGTGCAGCTGGTGAGTCGCCTGCAGGCGGAAGGCCGCAAGGTGGCGATGGCCGGTGACGGGATCAACGATGCACCCGCGTTGGCGAAGGCCCATGTTGGAATCGCGATGGGAACAGGCACCGATGTCGCGATGTATTCGGCGCACGTGACGTTGGTCAAGGGTGATCTGCGCGGCATCGCACGAGCGCGTCTGATATCGCGGCAGGCGGTGCGCAACATGCGACAGAACCTCGGCTTTGCGTTTATCTACAACGCGCTCGGAGTGCCGATCGCGGCGGGCGTGCTGTTTCCTTTCACCGGGCTTCTGTTGTCGCCGATGATCGCAGCGCTGGCGATGAGCTTGAGTTCGGTGTCAGTGGTGGGGAACGCGCTGCGCTTACGCACCGCTGCGTTGTGACGAATTGATGCCCTTAGACCTTGGCCGTTGAGGCAGCGGGAAACATAAGTCGAAAGCGGACCACTTGAGGTGCGCTTTCGGCCTCGATGCGACCGCCATGCAAGCGCATGAGCGATTCAACGATGGACAGCCCCAGGCCGGCGCCTTCGGCCGTTGATTTATGTGCGTTCGGTCCGCGCGTGAACCGTCCGAACATGCGGCGCAACTCAGCATCATCCATTGCAGTGGAGCTGTTTTCGACTTGCACCAACAGAAATTGCGGCGAATCCGCCGTAACGTTTATGCGTATGGTTGCGCCGCGCGCCGAATAACGAACCGCGTTGGATACCAGGTTAGTAATCGCGCGCCGGGCCATAGATCTGTCGCATGGAGCGCTGCCAACGCCGGTGACTTCTATGCGCTTGTCGTGTTCAGCCGCCGCTGCCTCGAAAAACTCCGCAACACTGCGCACTTCTTCTACCAAATCGACCTGTTCCAGATTGAGCTTCAGCATGCCTCGATCGACTCGCGCGAGGAACAACATATCGGACACCATG
>DATLOA010000338.1:0-5817 GCA_035536515.1 Burkholderiaceae bacterium
AGTAGCGCTGTTTCTGCCGAGACTGATTTCGCCCGAGTTCCTGAAGTGAGCGGTGCAAACTTCAGTCTCGACGGTCGTACGGCGCTGGTGATCGGCGGCACCAGCGGGATCGGGCGCGAGATCGCGCTCGGCTTCCAAGCCGCCGGCGCGCGCATGGTGGTCGCAAGCCGCGACGCAGAAAAGGTCGATGCCAGCGTCGCGCAATTGAGGCAGAACGACGCGCGAAGCACCGGCTACACGATTGACGCCAGCAACTTGAGCGAGATGCGCCGCTTCGCCGAGCAGATCTGGGTGGAGCAAGGCCCGATCGACATTCTGCTGAACGCGCAGGGCACGACGGTGATCAAGCCGGCGCTCGATTTCAACGAACACGAATATGCGTTGGTGATGCGCACCAACATTGACGGCGTGTTCTGGGCATGTACTGAATTTGGCCGCCGCATGGTCGAGCGCACGAGCGGCAGCATTATCAACATCGGCTCGCTATCTTCGTTCCGCGGCTGGCCCGGCAGTAGCGTTTACGCGATGACCAAGGCGGCGGTGGTCTCGCTGACGCAATCACTCGCTGCCGAATGGGCCGGCACAGGAGTGCGCGTCAACGCGATCGCCCCTGGCTTCTTCATGACGCCGCTTAATGAGAAGAAAATGTCGGAGGCGCGCAAAGCGCTGGCAATTGCACGCACGCCGATGGGTCGCTTCGGCCAGCTATCGGAGCTGGTCGGCGCTGCGGTCTATCTCGCATCGCCGGCGGCGGACTACACGACTGGCGCGACCATTTCTGTCGACGGCGGATTCCTCGCTAACGGTTTGTAATGCTTGCGTTCAAACCGCTTAGCGACGGCTTTGGAGTCGAGGCTGACGGGATTGATCTTGCAAATCCGCTGACGAATGCCGCGTTCGAAGATATCAAGCAGGCGTTTTTCGCCGGCCAAGTGTTGGTGTTCCGTGAGCAACGCCTGACGCCCGCGCAATTCCATGCGTTCGCGCGGCGCTTCGGCCCACCCGAGCCGCATGTTATCGATCAGTTCCATCATCCCGACTGCTCCGATATCCTGATCCTGTCGAACGTGATGCGCGATGGTGTGCCGACCGGCCTCGCCGACGCCGGCACTTATTTTCATACCGATTACTCGTACCTCGAAGTTCCCGCGCGTTGCACGATGCTGTATTCGATCGTCGTACCGAAGGTTGGTGGCGATACGCTGTTTGCGAATCAGTACGCGGCCTACGACGATCTGCCTTCAGCGATGAAGGCGCGCATCAAGAGTCTGATTGGACTACATCACTACGGCAATCGCGATGACCTGAACGAGGCGTCGCGCACCGTTGCATCCCTGCTGTCCGATGAGCAGAAGAACCGCATGAACTGGGTCAGGCACCGCATCGCACGTCCGCACCCGGTGACCGGCCGCAAGGCGCTGTACGCAGTGTCTGGCAGCTCGTTTGGCATTGAAGGCATGCCCGACGACGAAGCGGTCGCGCTGCTTGACGAATTGAAGGAGCACGCGACGCAGCCGAAGTATCGGTATAGCCTCAAGTACAACGTCGGCGATCTGGTGATCTGGGACAACGCATCGTTATTACACTCCGCGACCTTGATCGATCCGAACGATGCACGCACGCTGTGGCGCATCACGGTGAAGGAGCCGGATCGCGAAGGCGCCGCCTAGACAGTTAGTAAGGCGTCAATTTGCCGAAGAACAAAGGTCAGCCGCGAAGCCAGTCCCCCGCCAAAGCTCGGCGAGCAAGACGAAGAACACCGTAAAGACTAATCCTCCCCACCACTCAGTTGCATTTTCGAAGACGTCAATTGCTGCTGCATTGTTAAGGACAAGCGGCGCCAGTATGTTGGCAAGGCCAAGCAGCGGCAGAGTCATGCATAGTGCCAGCAGCACAGCAGCGGCGTTACGGTAACGCGCCATTGGCAGCTTCGCTCTTCGCACCGCATCCCCGACAATCAGCATCAGGATGCATGTGAACCCGAAGTAAAAAATGATCCCGAAGCGGCGCATCCACCGGTACCAGGGGCCTTCAGTGCCAAGAAAAGTCCCATAGAGGATCAGGAAAGCGGCAGCGCCGAGCCCCAGCACCGGCAGCACTCGAAGCCAGCGCGTGGGCGGGGTTCCAATCGACCGTAACCATGCTGCGCACAACAGCCAGACCAGCCACTGAAATACGGCGGCCGGCAGTAGCAGCGCGCGAAACAGGTAATTGGGCAGACCGTGGCGTGCGGCACGGCTGATTGATACGCAACCGTCAAGGAGCGGATTGCACCATGGGAACTGTTCTTCGGCCACCGCGATTGAAAAAGCTAGCAACGTCGCCACGAATGGCAGTGTTCCGGCGAGCAGCGGCAACAACCACAGTCGGGTCGGCGAGACGAGCGAAGTCCGCGGAAAGGAGCTCGGCTCGCGCGGAGTGGACATCAATGGAGGTTGCCATAAGAACAGGCAAGACAGCTTGACGTCAGTAGAACGTGCAGCGTGCGCTAACCCAAAATGTGCCACCATCGACGTTGCCGCCCGCGCCGACCTTCGCGCGCGCTTTCAACGTCGGCAGCATGCATCTTTCCGTAGTGAAACCGACCGAGTTCATGAAGCTGCGCATCGAATCGGAGGGCAGGCCGAAAATAACTTTCGGTCTCGTGTACTGCCCGGTGGCCGTCGCGCGCGGCGCTTCCACCTGGATTGCAGAGCCAAGCCAGGTCGACTCGCTCGCCGGCGTTCCGGAAAATGATCTGGTGCCGAACGCCTGCAACGACGAGCCAGAATCCTTTTGCACTGATGAGCCCGAGCCGCCGGCCGCCGTTTGATGCTGCGGTCCGAGCAGGGTCGCCTTGGGCGTCACATCGAGTCGCAGTTGCGCCGCACAGGGCAGCGTTGCGACCGCTAGCACTAGTACTACTAGCTTGTACATGGGTGCGGGAAATAACAACATGGTCTTGTGGGCCGGCTACTTTCGCGGACATGCCGCGTGATGATTAAGAGTGACATAAATGTTCGCCTTACACTGCAAATCGTCAACATGTCAGCGATCGTGTTTGCGTTATGCGCCGCATGCGGAGTTCCGTGGAGTGCCAATTCAGCAGGGTGATGTACTGCTAGCTATTCTGTGTCCATGATTGGAGTCGCGTTCGTAGGTTTCGCAGGCCTGATGGCAGCCGCCTCGCAGGACACGCATGATGACAAGGCGTGGTCAATGCAATGGACCTACATCCAAAACCGTGATCAATCTGTTACCGGGGAATCGTACCAGCCCACGCAAGCGAACTTCGCGCTGCAGCGGCGGTTTGGAGAAAACACGCGCGCTGGGGTTGGACACGATTACCGCGTGCTGGATCTCCCGCGGGTAGAAGGTGTGCCGGCCGATACCAACGGTCATGTGCATCAGCTTGGAGTCGGCTGGCGCGCCGCCACGAATCAACGTCGATACGAGCTGACGGCCGCGTTGGCCGTGTCGTCGAACGCGCTTAAACATCCAAGCGATCTGGAAGCAGAAGATGTGCGCTTAGCCGGTGCGATCGAACAGAGGCTCGGCGAATCGTGGCGGGTGGCTGTGCGCGCTGATGATCGCTTCGGGCGCTTCCGCCTATACCCGGCATTCGAACTGTTTCTGCAGCCGACGCCCGTCCACGAAGTGCGGGTCGGTTTCCCGGAATCGTCGTGGCGCTGGCAGTGGGCGCGCCCACTGCAATCGGAGATTGCGGTTGCCCCCGATGGCGGTCGTTGGCGCGTACGCGACCCCACCCTCGAGCGGCACTCGATCGTGCGGCTAAGTTCGTGGCGAGCCACTTTGAGTTTGCACTGGCAGCCGTTTGACCTGCTTGGGGTCAAAGCCCAAGTGGGCCGGGTCTTCGAAACCGCACTGCGCTACCAGCTACGCGATAGCAGCCAAACGCGCGTCGATCCGTCTGACGCGACCTTTTTCAGTATTGTTGTCAGTGCAAGGATTTGAATTTGTTGTCTCAAAGCATGCGCGTTGCGTTGATCGGTGTCCAGTCCTTGATCTCGAACGACTGCCAACTTCAGGGCTAGACGCCGGGCGGATCATCAGATCAACCCTTCCAGGCTTTAGCTGACCACCGTCGGGAAATCCCATGAAGACCATTCTCATTACTGGCGCCGCGGGTGACGTCGGCACCCACCTGCGGCGCGAACTCGCAGGAAAATATCTTTTGAGGGTTTCCGATCTTCGTTCGTTGAAAAAAATTAACAGAGCAGAAAAATTCGTCCGCGCGGATGTCTCGAAATTCTCCGATGCGCTTCGCATTACAAAGGGTGTCGAGGCGGTGGTGCACCTGGGAGGTTATTCGGTCGAGGGACCGTGGGACGCCATCCTGAACGCCAACATCATCGGCTGCTACAACGTTTTCGAGGCGGCGCGCATCAATGGAGTGAAGCGAATTCTGTTTCCCAGCTCGAATCACGCAACGGGGTTTTACCGCCGCGACCAGCGTATCGATCACCGCGTCTATCCGAAACCTGACGGGCGCTATGGCGTATCCAAAGTTTTTGGCGAAGCGCTCGGCAGTCTGTATGCCGACAAGTACGGAATGCAGGTTTTCTGCATGCGCCTGGGCAACGTTAATCCGACGCCGATTGACAAGCGGCGATTATCAATCTGGTTTTCGCCGCGCGACCTCGCGCAGCTCGTCACGATCGGCATCGAGCATCCCGAGATTCGTTTCGAAATCGTTTATGGCGTGTCGCGCAACACGCGCAGCTGGTACGACAATTCAAACGCCTATCGGCTTGGATACCGGCCACAGGACGATGCCGAAAGCTACGCGAAGGACGTGATGGCCCGCGAGAAGCCGGGCGACGATCCAATTGCTGAGACTTACCAGGGCGGAACTTTCACTGTGGCGGAGGAGGTGCCGAACCCGGCACCACTGCCGAAGAAGAAAGGAAAAAAATGAGCGCGCGCAAACCGATGCTTGTGGCTCCCGCCGGTGCGACCGACACGCACATGCACATCTACGACACCGACGTGCCCTCCGCCGCGGGTGGCCCGCCATTACCAGGAAATTTTCGTGAGGGCGAGTATCGCGAGGTGCAGCAGCGCTTGGGGCTGTCGCGCGTGATCGTGGTCCAGCCCAATGCTTATCAGGATGACAATCGCGTCACGCTAGCCGCGATCCGCGCGCTGGGGCCTGGTGCCAAGGGTGTCGGTGTCGTCGGGCCCGGCGTGTCCGATGCCGATCTCGCGTGGCTGACGGAGGGCGGCATCATCGCGCAGCGCATCTTTCAGCTGCCATGGGGCGCGGTCGGCTTCGATCGCATGCACGATGTGATGTCGCGCGTGCATCCGTGCGGCTGGCACGCCAACATTCAGCTTGACGGCCGGGAGCTGCCGCAATGGGAAGACACAATCAAAAAACTTCCCGGCAAGTTCGTGATCGATCATGTCGGGAAATATCTCGAACCTGTCTCTTCGGAGCACGAAGCATTCAGATCGCTGCTGCGATTGCTCGACACTGGACGCTGCTGGGTGAAACTGTCCGCGCCGTATGAAACTTCGAAAGCCGGCGCGCCGAAATACGAGGATGTGGGCCGTCTCGCTAAGGCGCTGGTGAAACACGCGCCTGAGCGCATGCTGTGGGCCAGCAACTGGCCGCACCCGTCGGTGCCGCGAGACAACATTCCCGACGACGCCGACCTGCTCGACTTGTTGCTCGAGTGGGCGCCGGACGACGCGACGCGCAAAAAAATTCTGGTGGACAATGCCGCCGAGCTCTACAACTTTCGCTGATTTATGGAAACTCACTCCGAATCCAAATGGCGCCACGACGGTGTGCGCGTGGTTCACGGCCATGAG
>DATLOA010000339.1:0-4929 GCA_035536515.1 Burkholderiaceae bacterium
GTGCGGAAGCGCGATCACTCCGCGCACGCCGGACAACCCCGGCGACGGAAAGTCGGTCAGATAGGCCTTCAGTCGATCCGCGCGCAGCGCTTCGATGACTGCGGCTTCGTCGACGATCGCATCGCGCGCAAAGTTAAGCAGCACAGAACCGGGCTTCATCACTGCCAGCCGTTTGGCATCGATCAGCCCCCGTGTGGCCGTCACCAGCGGCACGTGCAGCGTGACGAAATCCGCCTGCTTCAGCACTTCGTCGATCGACTGCGCCTTGCGCACCGCTGATTGCAGGCGCCACGCGGCATCGACCGTGATCTCCGGGTCGTAGCCGACGACCTTCATGCCGAGCTTGAGCGCGGTGTCCGCAACCAGCGCACCGATCGCGCCCAGGCCGATGATGCCGAGCGTGCGATGCGGCAGCTCTATGCCGGCGAATTGTTTCTTGCCTTCCTCGACGTGCGCTTCGAAGTCGGCATCGTGCGGCAGCCCGGCGACAAACTGCAGCGCCGGCACCAGATTGCGTGCACCGATCAACAGCGCGGCGAGCACGAGCTCTCTGACTGCATTCGCGTTGGCGCCGGGCGCGTTGAACACCGGCACCCCGCGGTCCGACATCGCAGCCACCGGAATGTTGTTGGTACCGGTGCCGGCACGACCGATCGCCTTAACCGTCGACGGAATCGCCATGTTGTGCATGTCGTGCGAGCGCACCAGGATTGCGTCAGGGTGGTCGACCTGCTTGCCGACGACGTAGCGATCGGGAGTGAACCGCAGCAGCGCCTGGTGCGAGATGTTGTTCAACGTCAGGATTTGAAGCTTCTTCATTTCTTTGGGTTCCGTTCGAACTCGCTTAGATAGTCAACCAGCGCCTGCACGCCTTCGATCGGCATCGCGTTGTAGATCGACGCCCGCATGCCGCCGACCGCGCGGTGGCCTTTCAATTGCAGCAGGCCGCGCTGTTGCGCGCCCTTTAGAAACGCGCCGTCGAGCGATTCGTCGCGCAACTTGAACGGAACGTTCATTCGCGAGCGATCTTCCTTGCGCACCGGGTTGTAATAGAGCTCGCTCGCGTCGAGCGCGTCATACAGCAGCTTCGACTTGGCGATGTTTTTCTGTTCGATCGCGGCCAGCCCGCCTTGCGCCAGCAGCCATTCGAACACCATTCCCGCGATGTAGATGGCGTACGTCGGCGGCGTGTTCACCATTGAATCGCTTTCCGCTTGCTCTTTCCAATGAAATGCAGACGGCGTGATCGGAAGCGCCCGGTTGAGCAGTTCCTTGCGCACGATGACCAGCGTCAGGCCGGCGGGGCCCACGTTCTTCTGCGCGCCGCCGTAGATCACGCCGTATTTGGACACGTCGAGCGGGCGAGACAGGATGTGCGACGACATGTCGGCCACCAGCGGCATGGCCCCGACATCCGGCGTCCACTGATATTCAATGCCGCCGATCGTCTCGTTGGTGCACACATGCACGTACGCAGCGTCCGGTGACAGCTCCCAGCTCGCGCGTTCCGGCACGTAGGTGAAGTTCTTGTCCACGCTCGACGCAGCGATGTTGACCTGCGCGTATTTCTTCGCTTCCTTGATTGACCTCTTCGACCATTCGCCGGTGTTGACGAAATCGATCGTCTTGCGGTCGCCGAGCAGGTTCATCGGCACGATCGCGTTCTCGCCGATCGCGCCGCCCTGCAGAAACAGCACTTCGTAGTCGTCGCCGATCGACATCAGCGTGCGCAGATCGGCCTCGGCCTTGTCCGCGATCGAAATGAACTCGCTGCCGCGATGGCTCATCTCCATCACCGACATGCCGCTGCCGTGCCAGTCGAGCATCTCGGCTGCCGCGCGCTGCAAAACTTCCTTGGGGAGCACCGCGGGTCCGGCGCTGAAATTAAAGATGGTCATGTTCTGTGCTGTGCATCAAGAGTTGAGAAACAGTGTACGTGCGCGCAAGCTATCGAATTGACGAGGCGGCCGGCGTGGTGGTAAATGCACGTTAGGCTCGCCAGAATTGTTTGCCCTGCTATGTGCCGTTTTTAGCCGCATTGACATCATGAATAGCGAATCGTCGGATTTCATCAGGACGACGAGCAGCACTGGGTGGCCGAACTGGAATGCGGGCATGGCCAGCATGTTCGGCACGATCCGCCTTGGACAAATCGCCCGTGGGTCCAAACTTCCGACGGCCGCGCAAAGGTTCTCGGTGCGTTACTGAATTGCCTAAAATGCGATAGAGGCGAGCGACCGGACAATTTTGTTCGGCATGCGTAGCCAAATTCTCTTCTGTTCTAAACGTTCGTTAAACGAAACGCCTAGGAGAACACAACAATGAATCAATTGCAGCAGGCTATCGCAAAGGTCTCGTTTGTACTTCTAGCAGCGCTCGGGATCGCAGGCTGCGCTTCAACCGCCACCAAGGAAGTTGTAGCCACCAAGGAGGCGCCGGCAGCGATCGGGCCCTATTCCCAAGCGATCAAGTTCGGCAACATGCTCTTTCTCGCCGGGCAGATTTCCATTGATCCCAAGACGAATCAGTTAAATACGGGGTCCATCGAAGAACAGACCAAGCTCGTGCTCGACAATTTGAAAGCTGTCCTGGCCGCGAGCGGCATGACGATGGACGACGTAGTGTCAACAACGGTCTTTCTCAAAGACTTGAATGAGTTCGGCAAGATGAACGCCGTCTATGGGAGCTATTTCAAGGACAAGCCGCCGGCGCGTGCAACTGTCCAAGTGGCGCGGCTGCCGCGTGACGTACTGGTGGAGATTTCTGCTATAGCGGCGAGGTGACCCCGAGGCTGCTGCCACCGGTTATCGCAAGCCGCGGGTTCATCACCTTTTGCCAGCGATTGTCGTTAACGGCCGCGACGACGGCACGACGTCTGTTGAAAGACATAGGACTGGTTGAACGGGCCGACAGTGCTTGACGAGCGGTGCTTACGCCGCTCACTATTCCTTCACTAACGCGGAGGAGGTTCCATGTTTTCGAGGAAGCGCAGTTTCGTCGTTGCTGCCGTCATTGCTGCGGTGGGCGCAGGCGTGGTCATTGCACAGCAATCAGCCACACCAAGAGGAAGTCACGATTGGGCGCCAAGCGCGCCTCCGGGCAAGCATCACTCGCTTGCTGCGACGCTTGAGACGGTGCAATGGGGCTGGCTCGATCCGAAGGAAGCGCCCAAGCTCACCGTGAACTCCGGCGACACCGTTTCGATCGAGACGATGATGCACTCGCACGACAAGATACAACCGGGCGTGTCGATGGAGCAGGTGATCGAGCTGCGTAAAGCCAACCCGGGTGGAGGCCCGCACTCGATGACGGGCCCGATCTTTGTGAACGGTGCAGAGCCGGGTGATGTGCTCGAAGTCCGCATTCTCAGAATCGAGCCCAAACCTTTTGCGGTCAACTTCAACCTTCCGGGCAAAGAATTTCCGACAATCGGCGCCCTCGCTTCCGAAATGCCCGATGGCTTTATCAGGTTCTTCCCGCTCGACCTGCAAAAGCGCACGGCCGAGTTCAAGCCGGGCATCGTGCTCGACCTGCAGCCGTTTCCCGGCACGTTCGCTGTCGGCATCGACCCCAACGATCCGTCGCCGCGCAAGGGAGGCGTGAAGGACGACCCGATGGCCCCAGTTTCGACGCTGCGCCCATGGAAGAACGGCTCGAACATGGACATCAACGAGATGAAAGAAGGCACGACGATCTTCATTCCGGTGTTCCTGAAAGGCGGATTGATCTGGACCGGTGATTCGCATTGCCGTCAGGGCAACGGCGAGGTCAACCTGACCGCGCTCGAGTGCTCGTTCAAGGAAATACGCATTCAACCGATCGTTCGCAAGGATATGAAGATCGAGTGGCCTTTCATTGAAACGCCCACGCACTGGATCACGATGGGGGTGAACGAGGACTTGAACGTAGCGATGGTCAACGCCACGCGTGAGGCCGTTAATTGGCTCTCGAATCAGAAACACGTGCCAATGTCACGTTACGAGGCGTATGCACTGGTGTCGATGGCCGGTGATTGCCGCGTCTCGCAGGTGGTTGACGTTCGCAAGGGCGTGCACTGCATGATCCCGAAATCGATCTTCACCGGATTGAAACGTACCTAGTGCTGCACAGACTGGTCCTGGCGCTCGCGCTTGCAGCGGCGCCAGGGTGTGGCCTTGCGCAACAGCTGCGTGTAGTGACGTCGTCGGCGGATTTGAAATCGCTGGTCGAGGCGGTCGCTGGCACACGCGTCGATGTTGAAAGTCTTACGGTTCCCGAGCAGGACCCACACATCGTAGAACTCAAGCCCGCGCAGCTCGCGCGAGTGCGCAGTGCCGCGCTTCTCATCCGGGTGGGACTGGACCATGAGCCGTGGCTCGCGAAGCTTCGACTCCCCGAAGGCGCTGTCATCCTCGACGCTTCGCGTGATGTGCGCCTGATCCAAACTCAGACGCCGCGACTGCGCACTGAGCGCCGCGCACATGTGCACGCCTACGGCAACACTCATTACTGGCTTGACCCGACGAACGCCATTCCTATCACCAAGGCGATTCGTAACGCGCTCAGCAAACTGAGCCCGCAAGATGCGCAACTGTTCGAGAAGAACACGAAGAGCTTCATCGATGCACTGACAAGGAAGGACGAGAACTGGAAGAAAGCGCTTGAACCTTTTCGCGGCGCCAAGATTGTTGTCATGCATGACAGTTGGTCGTACTTCGCCGAGCATTTCGGCCTGCAGATCGTCGCGGCTGCCGAACCGCACCCGGGCGTTTCCCCGTCGCCGGCCGAACTTGCCGCGCTTTTGCAGCGCATGCGCGAGAGCAACGTTAAGGTCTTGATCGCCGATCCGCACGCCAATCCCGCGCTGGTGCGGCAAGTTGCAACCAAGAGCGGCGCGCAGGCCGTAACGCTGTTTCCTTCGGGCCACGATTACGTTCGGCTGTTCGACGA
>DATLOA010000340.1:0-2873 GCA_035536515.1 Burkholderiaceae bacterium
CGGATCATCGAACGTTTCAATCACCTTGCCGGGCGTCGGCCATAGCCACGGCAGCGACGCCGAAGGCGCGCGCGCCGGCTCTGCCGAGGGAGCCGGCGGCGTAACCGCAGGTGGCGATGCCAATACTGGCGGCGTGGGCGGAGCGGGGAGCGGCGGCGCCGTGACCGGTGGCAAAGGTGCGGCACCCGGCAACGCCGCAGCGGGAGGCGACGGTGCCGAAGCACCCGGCATCGCCGCGCCGGGCGGCGGCAGCGGACGAACCTCGGCTTGCCCGCTGCCGGAGATCGGACTAACCGTTGCAACGCTAGGGGGTGGTGTGACTTGAAGCGTTTGGCCCGGAATCAATACTTCAGATTCGGCTACCCCGTTCCAGCGCGCCAGGTCTTTCGGATCGACTCCGAATGCAAGTGCGACATTGCCCACCGTATCACCGCGCTGCGCGACGTAAATGCCGTCCTTGGCCGCGCGCGAAATCGCGGGCGTCGCAACGCTCGGCGCCGCGATCGCAGGCGTGCGTCCCGATCGATCTACAACGGGCGCGGGCCGCTGGCTCACGCATGCAGCGACCGCCAGCAACGGCAATAACGCCCACCACTTGACGAACGGCTTGCTTTGCATCTCAACCCTCACGCAACGCCCCCTCGCAACGGTACAAAGCGTACTGGCTCCTTGCGGCTTTTTTGTACACGCCCACTCGCTTCCTTGATCGCAATCGTCAACTGCTGGTTCCAAGTTCCCACCGGCGCCACGATGCGGCCCCCAACTTCAAGCTGTTCGATCCACGCCGGCGGAATCTCGTCGCCCGCAGCGGCGGCCACAATGCATTGATACGGCGCGGCGGCCACCACGCCCAAAGCCCCATCACCTAACATCAACCGAACATTAGACAGGCGCAACGGCCGCAGGTTTTCGCGCGCCTTTTCATGTAACGCACGCAAGCGTTCGATGCTTACGATTTCACCGAAGAGTTGCGCCAGCACCGCGGCCGCATAGCCGCAACCAGTACCCACTTCAAGCACGCGCGCAGTCCGCGCATCACGTAACTCCTCGAGCGCCAGCTCAGCAGTGCGCCCGACGATATACGGCTGCGAAATTGTCTGCCCATGACCGATCGGCAGCGCCGTGTCTTCATACGCGCGGCTCGCCAGCGCTTCGTCGACGAACAGATGCCGCGGCACGCTGCGCAGCGCTTCGAGCACACGCGAATCTCGTACACCGAGCTCGCACACACGCTCGACCATGCGGTCACGCACGCGCGCCGACACCAGTCCACTTGGCGTTTCGCCCGCGCCCGTATGGACACGCGAGCTGCTCATGGTGCAGCTCCACAGGCCAGCCACTTGCTGACGCTCTTAAGTTGATCTGTGTGCGTTAGGTCAATCTGCAACGGCGTAACTGACACATAGCCCGCTGCGGTCGCATGAAAATCGGTGCCGGGTCCGCCCTCACGGGCGGCGCCCGCCGCGCCGATCCAATAGATCGGCTCGCCGCGCGGATTCATCATGCGAACGACAGGCTCGGACGGATGACGCTTGCCGAGGCGAGTACCGACGATGCCCTTGATCTGCTCGCGCGGCACACTCGGCACGTTGACGTTCAGCAAAAAGGGCTGCGCAATCGGATCGTCGATATAGAGCTGCACGATTTCACGCGCAATCTCAGCTGCCACATCGAGATGCTCGAAGCCGCGATCAAGCAGCGAAAACGCGATCGCCGGCACGCCGAACAGATAGCCTTCCATCGCCGCCGCGACGGTGCCGGAGTAGATCGTATCGTCGCCCATGTTCTGGCCATTGTTGATGCCCGAGACAATCAGATCGGGCATCTGATCGAGCAGCCCAGTTAGCGCGATGTGCACACAATCACTCGGCGTGCCGTTGATAAAAGTGAATCCGTTTTCGGACTGACTGATAGCCAGCGGCCGATGCAGCGTCAGCGAGTTGCTCGCGCCACTGCTGTTCTGTTCAGGCGCAACGACGGTGACATCACCCAGCGGCCGCATCGCTTTCGCCAGCGCCGCGAGGCCGGGGGCTAAGTAGCCATCATCATTGGAAACTAAAATTCTCATAAACAAAGTGGCCGGCGTGCGCAACGCGCAGGCCGGCCTCCTGAGTTCATCTCCTTTGGTCGGGGCGGCGAGATTCGAACTCGCGACCCCTTGCCCCCCAGGCAAGTGCGCTACCAGGCTGCGCTACGCCCCGAAGCTGCGCAGTATATCTGGCACGTCTACTTGTTAGTACTTCGCAGCAGCTTGCGAATCGCGGCGAGTTCCGAATGCAACGCCGCAATGTCGACCGCCTTGACGCGCTTGCCGTCGCCGTTGACCGCGGCGGGATCATTGGCCGCTACCACGCCGGCGCGCGGCGCTGCACGCTCTTCCTGAGCACTGTCATCAAGGCGATTGCGCGCACCGCTGATCGTGAACCCTTGTTCGTACAACAGCTCCCGGATCCTGCGAATCAGCAGAACTTCATGGTGCTGGTAATAGCGGCGATTGCCGCGCCGCTTGACCGGCCGCAACTGCGTGAACTCCTGTTCCCAATATCGCAGCACGTGCGGCTTAACTCCGCACAGATCGCTGACCTCACCGATGGTGAAATAGCGCTTGGCCGGAATCGACGGCAGTTGGATCGGAGCTTCGTGGCGCTGCATTGGTCAAGCGCGAGAAATTTGTGACGCCGCAGTTTTACTCAAAGTGTCGGCGCGATCAGTGCGTGCCAGCGGCGCTAGCGACCGCGGCCTTAAGCTTCTGACTGGCGTGAAAAGTTACAACACGGCGGGCAGTTATCGCGATCTCTTCACCTGTTTTCGGGTTTCTGCCAGGCCGCCGCGGCTTGTCGCGCAACTGAAAATTACCGAACCCTGAAAGCTTC
>DATLOA010000341.1:0-4866 GCA_035536515.1 Burkholderiaceae bacterium
TGACGCCTATGACCCATACCGAGCCATTGGCACCAATACCAATGTCGCGCGCCTGTCCCGGCAGCGGTTGCCAGCCTGACGGACCCATCCGCAAAATGTTTCCATAGGAGTTGACCACCCAGGGACTACCCTGCGGATCCACATCGAGGCGAACTGCGCCGCCGGGCACGATCTGCCAGTCATTTCCCACCCAGCGATAGATCGAATGGCCGCCGTCGACCCGGTCGATGCCGATGCACCATGCATCGCCGCGCGCCCCGACGCCAATTGCGGTGGCCTGCCCTGGCAACAATTGCCACTCGGCGTGCGCAATTGAAGCAAACAGCGAAAACAACAATGCCAGCAGCAGGTGGGGCTTTAGAAAATTCACGGCGACTCCTCAAGAGGTGTGCTGCACGATTCAGCATAGACGCCGTGGCAACTGAAACCGTTGACAGGCAGCAATGAACATTTTCAATGACTCAGTATTTTCGACAGAAAATCGCGCGTGCGCTCATTCTTCGGATGACTGAAAAACTCTTCCGGCGTGTTCTGTTCGATGATCTGGCCCAGGTCCATGAAGATCACACGGTCGGCCACCGATTTCGCGAAACCCATCTCGTGCGAGACACAGATCATCGTCATCCCCTGGCCCGCGAGCTCGATTATCACGTCAAGCACCTCCTTGATCATCTCCGGGTCGAGCGCGGACGTGGGCTCGTCAAACAACATGATCTTCGGCGTCAGACACAACGCGCGCGCGATCGCGACGCGTTGCTGCTGACCGCCGGACAATTGCATCGGATACTTCTGTGCCTGCTCGGCAATGCGCACGCGCGTCAACTGCGCCATTGCCCGTTCCACGGCATCTTTCTGCGGCACTCCAGTGACCCACATTGGCGCCAACGTCAGGTTTTCGAGCACGGTCAGATGCGGAAACAGATTGAACTGCTGAAAAACCATGCCGACTTTGCGGCGAATCGCTTCGATTGCCTTGACGTCGTCCGATAGTTCGACGCCGTCGACCACGAGCCGCCCCTGTTGATGTTCTTCCAGCCGGTTGATGCAGCGGATCAGCGTCGATTTGCCGGAGCCCGATGGGCCGCAGATGACGATCCGTTCGCCGGACGCCACCGCAAGGTCGATATCGCGCAGCACGTGAAACTGCGCGTACCACTTGTTCACCTTCTCGAAGCTGATGATGTTATCGGCCACTTATGCGCGCCTATGCCCGATGTTCAAATGCTGCTCAACCCACTGGCTGTAGCGCGACATCGAGAAGCAAAACATCCAGTAGATAGCAGCGATGAACAGGTATGCCTCGACGAAGAACGCGCGCCAATTGGAATCGCCGGAAAGCGCCAGCGTCACCGAGCCGGTGAGCTCGTACAAACTGACGATCGTGACCAGCGAAGTGTCCTTGAACGTGCTGATGAAGCTGTTCATGATCGAGGGCACCACGAGCCGCAGCGCCTGCGGCAAGATGATCTTGCGCTGCGTCTGCCAGTAAGAGAGCCCAAGCGACGCTGCCGCCTCGTGTTGCCCGTTTGGAATCGCCTGCAGTCCGCCGCGCACGACCTCTGCCAGATACGCCGCCGCAAACAGCGTGATGCCGACCAGCACTCGCACGAGCACGTTGACGGTCACCCCCTGCGGCATGAACAACGGAAACATGAACGACGCCATGAACAACACCGAGACCAGCGGCACGCCGCGGATCAGTTCGACATAGACGACGCAGATCGTGCGCAGCGCGGGCAAGTGCGAACGCCGTCCGAGTGCGACGACGACGGCGATCGGAAACGCAGCAGCGATGCCGATCGTCGAAAGCAGCAGCGTCAACGGCAGCCCGCCCCAACGATCGGTCTCGATTGCAGACAGACCGAAGAGGCCACCGCGCATCAGAGAAAAGAACACGGCAAAAGTAATTACCCACGCGACCAGCAACCACCGGCTCCACAAAGGACGCGTGCAGCTCGCCACCAGCATCGCCATCATCAGCGCCGTGGCGGCCAACGGCCTCCATTGCTCGTCAAACGGATAACGGCCGAACAGAATCAACCGATACTTTTCGGCGATCACACCCCAGCACGCGCCGGCACCATCGAGCGCGCGACACGCCGCGTTGTCGGGTCGCGTAACGGCGTTGACGACTGCCCAGTCGATGATTCCTGGCACGTAATAGAACAATGCGGCAACGATGGTCAGCGTGGAAAGAGTGCTGCCCGCACCGCCAAACAAATTGCGTCGGATCCAGCCCAACGCGCCGCGCGTTACCACCGGCGCTGGCCGTGCGGCAATCGGCGCAAATGCGCCCGCAGAATCTGCAGATACAGCGCTCATCGTTCCTTGATCGCGGCGCGCGCGTTGTACCAGTTCATCAGCGCCGCGGTCGAAAGCGACAGCGTCAGGTACACCGCCATAATGATCGTGATGCACTCGACCGCACGGCCAGTCTGATTCAGCGTTGTGTTCGAAATCGACACCAGGTCGGGATATCCGATCGCGACCGCCAAAGACGAGTTTTTCGTCAGGTTCAAATACTGATTCGTCAGCGGCGGAATGATCACGCGCAGCGCCTGTGGCAACAGCACCAGCTTGAGTTGCCTGTTGCGGCTCAGGCCAAGCGAGCTCGCAGCTTCGATCTGTCCCCACGGCACTGCCTGGATGCCGGAGCGCACGATCTCGGCGATAAACGCAGCCGTGTAGATCGCAAGGCCAAGTGTCAGCGCAAGGAACTCGGGCGTCACTGCGCCGCCGCCGGTCACGTTGAACTCGGTCTTCTCAGGCATGTCGAGCGCCGTCGGCGTCCCGGCGACAAACCAACTCGCAGCGACGGCGACGACGATGATCGCCAGCGCCGGCCAGAATACGGGGCGCGCGTTTCCGGTCAATGCGAACTGGGCGTGCGCCCAGCCGCGGTACAGGTGTGCCAAGGCAGCGCCAACAAGCGCGCCCGCCAGTATCAATCCGAATCCCGGCGTCCACACCGGCACCGGAAATGCAAACCCGCCTTTGGATAAATACATCCCCGGCGCCGGGTTGAGCGCCTCGCTCGTCGGCGGCAGCAGCTCGTTCAGCAGCAGGTACCACATCAGCAGCTGCAGCAAGACCGGAATGTTACGAAAGAGTTCGACGTACGCCGTGCACACGCCGCGCAACAAAAAGTTTCTCGACAGACGTCCGATGCCGATCGCGGTGCCCAACACCGTTGCAATCAGAATTCCGATGATCGCAACGCGCAGCGTGTTCGTCAGCCCGACCAGGAATGCTTTCCAGTACGCGTTGCTCGAATCGAATTCAATGACCGTCTCGCCGATCCCGAAGCCGGCGGGCTGAGTCAAGAAATCGAAGCCGCTTTGAATGCCGCGGATGCGCAGATTGGTCAGCGTGTTCGAAGTCAAGAACCACGCGACGAGCGCAATAACGCTGACGGCGACAATCTGATAGACGACGCCGCGGAATGCTTTACTGCGCCATGACCAAGTGCGCCGTTGCGGCGCAGGCGTTGGCGACAATCCTTGAGCCATTTAAAGCCCTCCTTCGATTGTGCGAAGGAGGGCTCTTCAATATTAACGGCCGGTCAGCGGCTGGTTATCGAATCGGCGGCGCGTACATGATGCCGCCTTTGTTCCACAGGTTATTCAGGCCGCGCGGCAGCTTCAACGCGGAGTTCGGCCCGACATTGCGCTCGAAGATCTCGCCGTAGTTGCCGACCGCCTTGATCGCGCGGTACGCCCATTCCTTGTCAAGCCCGAGCAGCTTGCCCATGTCTTCGCCGGTGCCGAGGATGCGCTGCACCGCTGGGTCTTTACTCTCCTTCATCTTGTCGACATTCGCCTGCGTGATTCCAGATTCCTCGGCTTCGATCAGCGCAAACACCACCCACTTGGCGATCGCGAACCACTCGTCGTCACCGCGGCGGACCGATGGTCCGAGCGGCTCCTTAGAAATCAGTTCGGGCAGGATCACATAGTCGTCGGGGTTGCTCGCCTCCTTGTTGCGAATCGACGCCAGGCCCGAAGCGTCCGTCGTGTACGCCTGGCAGCGCCCCGAGAAAAATGCCTTGATTGAGGCTTCCAGACCCTCAAACACGACCGGCTTCATCCTCAAGTCATTGCTCTTGTTGTAGTCGTTCAGATTTTTCTCGGTCGTGGTGCCCGACTGAACGCACACGTCGATGCCTTTCAGACTCTTGGCACTCGTAATTTTGGTTTTCTTCGGCACCATGAAGCCCTGGCCGTCGTAGTAAGTCACGCCGGTGAAGTCAAGGCCGAGCGATGCATCGCGCGTCAGCGTCCATGTGGTGTTACGAGACAGAATATCGACCTCGCCCGACTGCAGCGCAGTGAACCGGGCCTGTGCGGTAAGTGGGACCCACTTAACTTTGTTCGGATCGCTCAGCACTGCGGCGGCCAACGCCTTGCAGACATCCGCGTCGAGCCCGGTCCAGTTGCCCTGACTATCGGCCGCCGAAAAACCGGCGACTCCGACATTGACGCCACACGTGAGAACGCCGCGCTGTTTCATCGTATCCAGCGTCTTGCCGGCATGCGCCGGCCCGCTGACCGCCGCCGTCAACAGCACAGCAGCACCTGCTATCCACTTCAAGGCTGACTTCTGATGCATGGCTCCCTCCTTAGGACGTGTCGACACGGCACCCTTGAATCTTAGCCGTTGCGGAGGGCGGCGCCCCGTACGGGCAAACCCACGCGTCCATCGTCATACAAAGCCACCCACGCCCTCCAGTTACGAGGCCGTCCATGGGACGAGCGAAGACGCGCAAATCCCCTGCTTTTCGGTGCATTCGAATCCCTTGCTTATCGACGCAATCGGGGGACCCGACCGGCCACACACTGGCATCGCATCGATAAACGGGCGGCATGA
>DATLOA010000342.1:0-2113 GCA_035536515.1 Burkholderiaceae bacterium
TCCTCGTGATGATGCTCGGTCTGTTCCTTGAGCACCTTGAACTTGGGTTCCCAGGTCTCTGCGGCCGGATCAAGCGTCAACAGATCGGCCAGCAGCCGCTTCAGCGACAGGTGCTCTTCCAGCGATTCGAGCAGGACGTCCTCAGTGCGTTTGGCCTTGACGGCAGGATAGAAAACTTCTTCTTCCGACGTGAGGTGTTTGGTGAGGTCGTCGCCCACTCGCGCCAGTCCGGTTGCCCGCGCCTCCGGCTGGTGTGCTTCGACCGTCGCTTTCATCTGCGCCTCGAGCTTGCGGTGCTGTTCAATCAAAAGTTTTATCGCGTCCATGGATCATTCTCTCGTTGTAAGACGCGCAGTATGCACACAACGGCTAACTAAAATAGAACACGCACTTTGGAGGCCAGCGAATGGCGATCAAGCGCTCGAAAGCACCAGTCGGCACATTGGTAGTCCTTGAGCACGATTCACGCGTGCTGCGCGACAACCCGTGGGGCGATCCGCACGTGCGCAAACTCGCCGTATGGCTGCCCCCGCAATACGATCAAGCAGCGGGAGTCGGCCGCAAACAGGCGAGCCAGACGCGCTTTCCCGTGTTGTACGACATGGTGGGCTTTACCGGCTCCGGACTATCGCACGCCGGTTGGAAGGCATTTTCTTACAACATCCCGGAGCGCGTCACGCGCCTGATTCACGAAGGCAAAATGGGGCCGGCAATTGTCGTGATGCCCGATTGCTTCACTGCGCTTGGTGGCAATCAGTACATCAATTCTTCAGCAGTCGGGCGCTACGCGGATTACCTGTTGAAAGAAATTGTGCCGTTTGTCGATCGGGAGTTCCGCACGCTCGCATCGCGCGCGCATCGCGGCTGTTTCGGCAAGTCGTCGGGAGGTTATGGCGCGATCGTGCACGGCATGAAGTACGCATCGCACTGGGGCGCGATCGCGGATCATTCGGGCGACTCGTATTTCGATTTCGTGTACTGGCACGACTGGCCGAACACGCTGAACGAGCTCGGCAAGCATCGAGTGAAAAAGCGAGCGAGCGGGCGTTACGACGCCGCGAAAGAGGCGTCGTCCAGCGGGCTGGACGACGGCCTCGACGACGGGCGCGTCAGGCGATTCCTAAAACACGTGTGGAGCAAGGAGAAAGTGTCTTCCGCCGAAGCTCACTGCATCATGAACCTGTGCATGGCGGCGACCTACGATCCCGACCCGCAGACGGCGCTTGGCTTTCGTCTGCCGTGCAACCTCGAAACCGGCGCACGCATCGAGCGGCGCTGGCAGCGCTGGCTGGCGCATGATCCGATTAACTTGGTGGAGCGCCATGCAAGCAATCTGAAGTCGCTTGCAGGCATCTACATCGATTGCGGTTGGCGTGATCAGTTTCATATTCACTACGGCACGCGCATTCTTTCGCGGCGGCTCAGCGCCGCCGGCATTGCGCATCGGTACGAAGAATTCGACGACGACCATTCAGACGTCGACTACCGGATGGATATCAGCCTGCCGTTTCTGTATCGGGCGTTGCAGCCATAGCCGCAGGAATCTGCCGATCGGCCGTCGCGAAATTGCTGATCTTTTGCCAAATGACAGTGTGCGTGGCGGCGATGAGGCGGTGGATTCAACGCGACGGAGCGCGTGCTAGGGATCCTTGGTCAGCTGGTGCATGTCGACGATATGCGCAAAACTTTCGAATCACCGATTGATTCTGGCCTGCCACAATCACCAGCTCGGCCGCGACATGGCTCAGGCCGGAGCCTGGAAAGCGCTCCTGGATGCGACGGGCCAATACCGAAATAGTGGACGAAATCGGCGCGGGATGAAGCTCGCTATAGGTCTGCACGGAACTAGGGACGCAGCACACACTCGCTACGAAAGTGCCTTATTGTCGATCAATTCAACGCGAGTCCGCAGCGCATGACCAAGACGTATTCAGGGAGTTGTCACTGCGGCGCGGTGCGCTTCGAAGCTGACATCGACTTGAGCGAAGGCACGTTCAAGTGCAACTGCTCGAGCTGCCGCAAGTCAAGAAACTGGCTGGCGGTGGTCAAGCCCGCTGCGTTCCGGCTACTCGCGGGTGAGGCCGAGTTGAGTGACTACCAATATGGCAAGAAG
>DATLOA010000343.1:0-6260 GCA_035536515.1 Burkholderiaceae bacterium
TCCGCCGAGCACCGATTGCTCCGCCTCGATCGAGTGCGGAGGAAGCCGGACGGCCGCAAGCTGAGGATCGATCGGCTGGTTCACAGGTGAGGATGGAGCACTGCGGAGGTGGACTGCAAACTATAACAAGGGCAGTGCGAAAACCGCGGCGAAAAAAAAAGGCGGCCGACCGCCGCCATTGGTTTCACTAGACGCCTCAGCTAGCCTTGCTCGCCCACCACGGTCACTGTGATGTCTGCCAGCACGTCAGTGTGCAGCGCCACCGACACGTGATGTTCGCCAACGGCCTTCAAAGGCCCTTGCGGCATGCGAATCTGACCCTTGTTGACGTCGAAACCCTGCTTGGCGAGCGCTTCGGCGATATCGAAATTGGTCACCGAGCCGAACAGCTTGCCATCGACGCCGGCTTTGGCCGGGATGCGCACGCTCGAGCCGCTCAACTTCGCGTTGACCGCCTGCGCGGCGGCCAGCCGATCCGACTGCGCTTTCTCTAGATCGCCGCGGCGTGTTTCGAATTCCTTGATCGCGGCGTCGGTCGCGCGGCGCGCCTTGCCTTGCGGAATCAGAAAATTGCGCGCGTAGCCCTGCTTGACCTTGACCACGTCACCCAGCTGCCCAAGGTTGATCACCTTCTCCAACAAAATGATTTGCATGGATCTATTCCCTTGGCGCAATCAATGCGTATCGGTGTACGGCAGCAGCGCTAGAAAACGCGCGCGCTTGATCGCTGTGTCGAGCTGGCGCTGATAATGCGCCTTAGTGCCCGTCAAGCGCGCCGGGGTGATCTTGCCGTTCTCACCGATGAAGTCGCGCAGCGTATCCACGTCCTTGTAGTCGATCTGCTCGACTTTCTCGACCGTGAAGCGGCAGAACCGCTTGCGCTTGAACAACGCATTCTGTTTGTTCTCGCGCCGCGGGCCTTTGCCCTTGCCTTTAAATTTACCTCTTCCTGCTCCGAATGCCATCTCAAACTCCTAGCTAATTTTGTATTCAGTAACGTGCACTACCAGCCGCGTCGTTCGACGCGTGCGCGGTGCAACGAATCCCTCGAGCATCATCAGCCGGCCCAGCGCCTCGCGATCCAGCGATTGCGCCACCGCACCCAATGCAATTGCGGAAAACTCGAACGCCAGCGTGCGCTCCGAGGCGGCTTCGGTCACTGTGCCCTCGTGCTCGAAGCTCGCTTCCAGTACTGCAACGCCGGCCGGCGTATAGCGCAACGCGCTTTTCGCAACGAGTTTCGCGCGAATGCGTAGCTGATTCACTCACGGGTTGCAACCGTCTTACCGATACCTATGCCGTCGCCTCAGCGACTGGCGCCGCCGCCTGCTGGGGCGGCACTTGCGTCTGACCTGCTTGGCCAGACTCGGCTGAGGCCTTGCGCGCTTCTTCGCGCTCGACGATCTTCATCATCGGCGAAGCGCCGGTTTCGGCCCGCTTCATCTTGACGGTAAGGTGGCGCAGCACCGCGTCGTTGTAGCGGAATGCGTTTTCGAGCTCGTCCAGCGTCTTGCTGTCGCACTCGATGTTGAGCAGCACGTAATGCGCTTTGGCGAGCTTGTCGATCGGATACGACAATTGCCGCCTGCCCCAATCTTCGACGCGATGAACAGCGCCCTTGTTGTTGGCAATCATCGCCTTGTAGCGATCGATCATCCCGGGCACCTGCTCGCTTTGGTCGGGATGCACGATGAAACAAATTTCGTAGTGACGCATTAACAGTTCCTTATGGAGTAAGCCACCCGCGATGTTCTGCAACGGCGATGTGGCAAGGAAGGCGCTATGAACCAGCAAGCGCTAAAAAAGCACGCGATTCTAGCCGGAAAAGCACGCGATTGCGAGGGGTATGGTTAAGCAGGTGCAAGAAGGTTGGGAAGCTCCACGGCAGCGGGGCCACGCACCACGACGGTTGCAAGCTCGTCGAGTTCGCTCGGCTGTGGATTGACGATGATGATCTTTGCGCCGCTGCGGCGAGCCTCTGCGGGCAATGCTGCTGCCGGATACACGAGGCCCGACGTTCCGATCACCAGCATCACGTCGCAGCACGCAGCAGCCGCCTGCGCTTCGCGCAGCGTCGCTGGATCGAGCATCTCGCCGAACCAGACGACATCGGGTCGCAGCCATTCACCGCACCTCGGACATTGCGGCGGCTCGCCCGGCGGCAGAAGTTGCGGATCGACTTCAACAAAGCCGCAGCGCGCGAGACACACAGTGCGCATGATGTTGCCGTGCAGCTCGATCGGTGTACTGCCGGCGCGTGCGTGCAGCCCGTCGACGTTTTGCGTAATCAAATCGAAATTATCGAATTGCGATTGCGCGCTAACCAGTGCTCGGTGCCCAGCGTTGGGCTGTGCGTTTGTTACCAGACCGCGGCGCCATGCGTACCACCGCCACACCAGCGCCGGATCAGCGCGAAAACCACGTTCGGACGCAAGCTGCATCGGATCGTACTTGGCCCACAGGCCGCTCGTGGCGTCGCGAAAAGTCGGAATGTTGCTTTCGGCCGAGATGCCGGCACCGGTCAACACTGCGATTCGGCGCGCCCTTGACAGAAGATCGCGCGCGGTGACGGTCATACGCGCTTATAAAGTAAACAATGAATCAGCCGTCGCCCGCGCCCGGTCGCGGATCGTTGCGCTGCCGCTTCGATTCGAACAAACATATTCCCGTTGCCACCGAGACATTAAGACTTTCAATGTGTCCCGCAAGCGGAATGCGCGCCAGCGCGTCGCAGCGCTCGCGCGTCAGGCGGCGCAGTCCGGAATCCTCCGCGCCAACAGCCCATGCTAGCGGCCCGGTTAAATCGAGCTCGTACAACGACTGCTCGGCCTCGCCGACTGCACCGATCATGCGCACGTCAGCGTCACGCAAATCATCCATTGCGCGCGCGAGGTTGGTGACCGCGATCAACGGCATCGTTTCGGCGGCCCCGGCCGCAGCCTTCAGCGCCGATGGTGTCAGCCCAGCCGAGCGGTCACGCGGAACGATAACTGCGCTGACACCCGCAGCATCGGCTACTCGCAAACACGCGCCGAGGTTGCGCGGGTCGGTGACACCGTCGAGCAGCAATAACAGCGTGTTCACATTAACTCGATTCAAGACGTCATCGAGCGTTACTGCATGCTCGAGCTCGGCGGCAAGAGCGACAACCCCTTGATGCGACGCTTCACCTGCTAGGCCGCGTAACCTCTCGGCATCGGTGGGCGAGACACGCACACCGAGTGACTTCGCGCGTTGCTGCAAGTCGACCATGCGGCCGTCGCGCCGCCGCTCGTCGACGTAGATCGTTTCGATTGACGCCGGCGCGTGTCTCAGGCGCGCGCCGATCGCGTGAAAACCGGCCAGTATTTGTTTGCTCATCAAGCGCGCTTGCTCATCGGCCGCGCTTCGCCGCTCGCACCTTGCTGTCGCGCCCGCGCACGCCCTTGCCGCCGATCTTGTGCAACTGTCCACGCCGCACCTGCCGTCGCTCAACTTTCGCCTGCCGCGCCCGGCGCTCGTCGACGGTCTCACCGCGCTTGCGCTCGCGCTCTTTCGGCTCCGGCGCACTTGCGGCCAACAGCGACTTGCGCGAATCCGCTTTAACGAGCCTGAAATCGATGCGCCGCGCTTCGAGATCAACGCGCGCAACCTGCACCGTCAGGCGATCTCCCAATCGATAACGCAAGCCCGTGCGCTCTCCGCGCAATTCATGCAGCGCTTCGTTGTACAAAAAATACTCGGTGCCAAGTTCGGAGACGTGCACAAGGCCTTCGATATACAAATCGTCGAGCACGATGAAAGCTCCGAACGGCACCACCGAGCTGACGGTGCCGGTGTACGTCTCACCGACGCGCTCGCGCATGTAGTAACTCTTGAGCCACGCCTCGACGTCGCGCGATGCATCGTCGGCGCGCCGCTCGTTGGCCGAGCACAACAACCCGAGTTTTTCCCACAGCGCGGTGCCTTCTCCTTCGTCCACGGGCTTGCGCCCATGCGACGCCCGCAACGCTGCACGCGCTGCGGCGGGAGCAACGGCAGCATCGGCGTTGATGAAAACTTCAGGCACGTAGGTTTGCTTCGACAAGATCGCCTTGATCACGCGATGCACAAGCAAGTCGGGATAGCGCCGGATTGGTGACGTGAAGTGCGTGTATCCCTTGTATGCGAGGCCGAAGTGACCTGAGTTGTGCGGGCTGTAAATCGCCTGCTGCATCGAGCGCAGCATCACGGTTTGCAGCAACTGCGCGTCCGGCCGCGGTTTGATCTGCTTCAGAAGGCGCGCATAGTCGGCCGGCTCGGGCTTATCGCCGCCGTCGAGCGCGAGCCCCAGCGTCTTCAGCAGCGTGCGCACGTTGGCGAGGCGTTCGGGAGTCGGGCCTTCGTGCACGCGGTACAACCCCGGTTGCTTGGCGCGCCCGATGAAGTCGGCCGTGCACACGTTGGCGGCAAGCATGCATTCCTCGATCAGCTTGTGTGCGTCGTTGCGAGTGCGCGGAATGATCTTCTCGATACGGCCGTTCGGGTCACACACGATGTAGGTTTCGGTGGTGTCGAGATCAATCGCACCCCGCGCTTCGCGCGCGCGCTTGAGCAGCTCATAAAGCGCGTAAAGATTGTGCAGATGGGGCAGCACACCGGCGAGACGCTGCGCCTCCTTGCTGTCCGACGCCGACATGGCTTCCCACACCTCGGTGTACGTCAGCCGCGCGTGCGAGTGCATCACCGCCGGATAAAATTGGTAAGCCTCGAGCACGCCCTTAGTCGTCACGACACAGTCGCACACCATCACCAGGCGATCGACATCGGGCTTCAGCGAACACAATCCGTTCGACAGCTTCTCGGGCAGCATCGGAATCACGCGGCGCGGAAAGTAAACCGACGTCGAGCGGTTTTGCGCTTCCACGTCGAGGGCATCGCCCGGCTTCACATAGTGGCTCACGTCGGCGACCGCGACGATCAGGCGCCAACCCTTTTTTCTCCCACCCTGTCGGCCGCCTTGAACAAGCGGCTCGCAGTACACCGCGTCGTCAAAGTCGCGCGCGTCTTCGCCGTCAATGGTCACCAGCGGAATGTCACGCAGATCAACCCTGCCACGCAGGTCTTTCTGCAGCACGGTGTCCGGCAGCGACTCCGCGAGCTTCGTCGTCGCTTCAGAGAACTCGTGTGGCACCGCGAACTTGCGAACCGCGATCTCAATCTCCATTCCCGGGTCGTCGATCGCTCCCAGCACCTCGATCACGCGGCCGACCGGCTGCACATAGCGCTGCGGCTGCTGCAATATTTCAACGACAACCACCTGACCCGGCTCGGCGGACAGAGATGCCCCCGGCGGTACCAAAATGTCATGCGCAATGCGCTGATCCTCGGGCACGACGATGGTGACACCGCGCTCATTCAGCAAACGGCCGACGAGCCTGTTGGTGCGGCTTTCGATGACCTCAACGATCTCGCCCTCGGGACGGCCACGCCGGTCGGTACCGGTAATGCGCGCGAGCACGCGATCGCCGTGCAGCACCTTCGCCATCTCGTGTTCAGACAGCACGAGATCCGCGCCGGCATCGTCGCGAATCAGAAAGCCGAAGCCGTCGCGGTGTCCCTGCACCTGGCCCGATAACAAATTGGCGCGCGCAGCAACAAGCAACAGTCCCGCACGGTTGCGAACGATGCGGCCGGCGCGCTCGAGTTCCTCGATTTCTCGATTCAACTCTTCGTGGTCGCCGGTGCCGAGTTGCAGACGTTCGCCAAGATCGTGCGGCGTCAGCGGCGCGCGCGCGGCGGTCAACGCTTCAAGAATGGAATCGCTATTTATGCGATTTATTTTTTTGTTCACAATTTCTTTCTGCGGTTGCAACACAAGCAACTGCTTTACTTTAGCTAGAATTCGCCCCATGCCCAGGTGGCGAAATTGGTAGACGCACTAGGTTCAGGTCCTAGCGGTGGCAACACTGTGGGGGTTCGAGTCCCTTCCTGGGCACCAGGTTTTTTTATTCAGGGGAGCCGGCCCGCTTTCGCGGTCCGGCAACGGATTCATTAGTTTCGCAGCCGTTCGGCTAGCTTCTCGGGACCCATTGCGTCGTAGATCTCGAACGGCTGGTGGATCCACGGATTCGACGGCAGATACTCGACGAAATAGTCAGGCCTAAAGGCTGAGTCTCCCTTGTACCAAATGACGGCGGTTTTTACCTCTTCAATCGCTGGATAGCGCGACCTTAGGTGGTCAACGACCTTCGACAGCGTGACTCCCGAGTCGACGAGATCGTCGACCAACAGCAGATTGC
>DATLOA010000344.1:0-2193 GCA_035536515.1 Burkholderiaceae bacterium
TGGCTTGGTCAGCCGGCGTGAGGCGGTGGGGGTCGCGGTCACGCTTTCGGTGTGCGCAGCACTGTTGTTGCCTTTCTTGAACATGGCGGCGGTGCAGCTCGCGTTCGTGGCCGTCGTCATCGCTGCCACTTATCCGCTTGCCAAGCGGTTCATTCCGGTTCCGCAGCTCTACCTTGGGGTTGCGTTCTCGTTTGGCATTCCAATGGCGTTTGCTGCGGTGTCCGGAACGGTGCCCGCGGCTGGTTGGCTGCTGACGCTCGCGAACGCGTTCTGGGTTCTCGCATACGACACCGAATATGCGATGGTCGACCGCGATGATGATCTGCAACTTGGGATCAAGTCGTCGGCGATCTTTTTCGGACGTTTTGACGTGATCGCGGTGATGGCGTCGTACTTTGCATTTTTGTCGCTGCTGGTAATTGTCGGCCGCTTGATAGGTGCCGAATGGCCATTTTTCATAGGATGCGCTGTGGCTGGTGCACTGGCCGCATATCACTTTGTGCTGATTCGCACACGCATGCGCGAAGGCTGCATGCGCGCATTCCGGCACAACAACTGGGTCGGCGCAGCAATGTTCGCAGGCACTGTTGCGCACTACGCGCTCGGATAAGAGTCAGCTTCCGAGCTCGTGTGCGCGCGCAGCTGCTGCCCGTATGGCGCGCGCGATCGCTTCCGCCACCTTGTCGCGCTCAAAGCTTTCGAGGGCGGCTGCGGTAGTGCCACCCTTCGAAGTCACCTTCGCGCGCAAGGCACTCGCCGATTCATCAGATTGCGACGCCAACTGCGCAGCGCCAGTAAAAGTCTGCAGCGTAAGCGCGCGTGCGTGGGCTTCACTGAAGCCCATCTCGCGTGCCACGGCTTGCATCGCTTCGATGAAGTAGAAGACGTACGCCGGCCCGCTTCCGGAAAGCGCGGTGACCGCATCAAGCATCGATTCCTCATCGAGCCAAATCACGGTGCCCACCGCACTCAGGATTCCGTCGGCGTGCTGTCTTTCGCCCGCACTCACACCGGGCAGCGCAATCGCGGCGCTTATCCCCGCGCGAATCAGCGCGGGCATGTTCGGCATCGCGCGCACGATCCTGCTGGTCGTCAGCCATTGTCCGATCGTTTGCGTACGCACTCCGGCCGCAATCGATAACACCAGCGCCCGCGCCAAGTGCGGCTTGATGGCAGCAGCCGCTGCTTGCATCTGTTGCGGCTTCACGGCAAGCACCATGACGTTGCTTGCGCGCAGCCAGTCACCGGCACGCTGATGCGTGCGTACCCGATAGCGTTCCGCCAACTCGGTGCCGCGCGCAACATCGATTTCGAGGACGTCGATCGATGACGCCTCGAACCCGCCATCGACCATGCCACCGATCAGCGCGCCCGCCATGTTTCCGCCGCCGATAAATGCCACCTTCACCGGTTGGCCCGCGCGCCAAAAATGGCGGTGCCGACACGCACCATCGTCGAACCTTCGGCGATGGCCGCATCAAGATCGTCCGACATACCCATCGACAGCACATCGAGATTCAATCCGTCTTGGCGAAGCTGTCGAAACAACGCGTTTGTTTGCGCGAACGCGACCCGCTGGCGAGCGACATCAGTCTCCGGTGCAGGGATGGACATCAGCCCGCGTAAGCGCAGGCGCGGCAGCCTTGCCACGGCCTCGGCGAGCTGGCGCAGGTCCTCCGGGGCTACGCCGGCTTTGCTGTGCTCCCCGCTGACGTTGACCTGCAGCAAGACATTGAGCAGAGGCGAGTCGGGCGAACGCTGATGAGCTAGCCGCTCAGCGACGCTCAGGCGATCGACTGACTGCACCCAGTCGAACGCCTGCGCGATAGCGCGCGTCTTATTGCTTTGAATCGGGCCGATGAAGTGCCACTCGAATGCGAGGTCCGGCCGCAATGTCCGGATGGCGATCATCTTGGCGGCCGCTTCCTGCACATAGTTTTCACCGAAAGCGCGCTGCCCGGCAGCGGCCGCGCTCAGGATCGCGTCCGCCCCGAACGCCTTGGAGACCGCCAGCAGCCGCACGGATGATGGATCGCGCCCTGCGGCTCGCGCAGCCTTGGTAATGCGCTCGTGCAATGCCTGCAAATTGGCTTGCAAGTTCACGGGCAAAGTCGGCAAACTCAACATTGTCTTGAGCAAACGGCCCTAGAGGCTTGTGTTTTCAAGCTATTTCTAGCTTTTTTGCGGCAACAC
>DATLOA010000345.1:0-3666 GCA_035536515.1 Burkholderiaceae bacterium
TCTGTCGTTTGCGATGGGGCATGAGGGAAATCAGAAACATCCGGAAGTCATCGCAGCCATCGACGCGGCGATCAAGAAAATAGCGAGCACCAAAGTCGCCGCCGGCTTGATGACGATTCCGGTCGAGGACCAACGCAAGTATGTGGGCCTCGGCGCCCGTTACCTCACAACCCAGATCGCGGCCGTGATCGGCGGGGCCTTGAAGAGCACGGTCGCCGCCATGCGCGTGCCGCAGTGATACCACAGCGAAACGGACTTACCTAAGCAAGCGCTCTTCGCTTGCTTAGCAAGGTTGCACTGGCCCTGCCATCCCATTGGACTGCTGCGATTCTGTTGAAACGACTGGCGCACTGGCTGAAGGTCATTTGGGCTGCGCCATGCTCAGCCGTCGGGTTGTTGCTCGGACTCGGGGTTTTCGCTTTAGGAGGTTCGGCCCGCCGCGTCGATGGCACGCTTGAATTTGCGTATCGGCAAAGTCTTGCTCAATGCGGAAGACACACAAGCTTGTTTCCGTATCGCGCGATTACATTTGGGCACGTCATCGTGGCCGTCACCGAGGCGGAGCTCGTGAGGTATCGAGAACACGAGCGCGTGCACGTGAGGCAGTACGCACGGTGGGGACCATTTTTTCCTGTGGCGTACGTGGCCACGGCCGTATGGCAATTGTTCAACGGTCGACGAGCGTACTGGGACAACTATTTTGAAGTGCAGGCTCGCAAGGACAGCGCAGAAGCGAAAAGAACTGGTGTCTAACGATCGAGTTTTCAACCGCGGATGAAGGTTGCGCTTGTCACTTCGTCGATGCCATTAGCACCGTGGCAGAACGGAATCGGACGCGCGTTCGCCGAGGCCGGCCTTGTCGCCGAGCTAGTGCCATGGGAGGACAGGCAGCCTCGTTCCGCTATCGGCGCGCGCTACGCGCTAGTGTGGCTGCCGCAGGCGGATCTGTTCGATGTAGAGCGCGATCTCGAAGTCGTGTTCAATCTTGGCGCCGGAGTCGATCGGCTGCTTGCCAACGCAGTTGTACCGGAGCACCTGCCGATCGTGCGCTTGGTCGATGCCGGCATGGCGGCGCGCATGGCCGAATATGTGTGCTTCGCAATCGCGCGCGCGACTCGCGGTCTCGAGCGCTTCGGTCCCGGCGGACTGCGCGACTGGAATGCGTCGCGCCCGCGCGGCAAACCCCCGAAAGTCGGTGTGCTGGGCGCCGGCGCCATCGGCAGCAAGATCGCGGAAGCAGCCGCGCTGTTCAATTATCCGGTGCGCGTATGGTCGCGCACGCCCCGCACCTTTACCGGCATCGAATCTTTCGCGGGGCTTGAACAGCTCGATGCTTTTCTCGCAGAGTCAAACTTTCTCGTCAACGCGTTGCCACTCACACGCGACACCGAGAACCTGCTAAACCGCGCGCGTTTGTCGAAGCTGCCTCAGAGCGCACACGTGATCAACGTCGGGCGTGGCGCGACGATCATCGACGCCGATCTGCTCGCTTTGCTTGACAATGATCACCTTGGTGCCGCGACCCTCGATGTGTTTCGCGTGGAGCCGCTTCCCGATACCGACCCCTACTGGTCGCACCCGAAGCTCATCGTGACGCCGCATCTTTCCGGCCCGACGCCAGTTGCTCCAGCCGCGACGCAGATCGCTGATGCGATCGTCCAACTCGAACGCGGCGTGCCGGTAAGATCCTTACCGGGTTACGTAGACCGATCGCGCGGGTACTGATCGTTGCCAACATTTCGTCGTCCGGGCGGCGCGTTGCTGTCGCAACATTAAATCGGGCATGTGGAATGCTGCGACCAGCAATTTTTCATTCCCCTGAACCCGATGAAACTAATGCGGCTCGCTTCGCTGATCATTATCACGTTGGTCGTGTCGTCCTGTGCGGAGCCCGCCAACACGCCAGTCACTGTCGGCGTAGGCCCGACTCCGCAGTTACCGGCGGCGAAAACCGCGCTCATTCCCACCGTAAACATTGCGCCGGCGGTTGGGTGGCCCGTCGATGTAGTGCCGACCGCTGCCCCTGGTACACGCGTTGTTGCGTTTGCCAGCGGCCTCGATCATCCGCGCTGGGTTTACGTACTTCCGAACGGAGACGTGCTGGTGGCGGAGTCGAATGCACCGAAGCGACCTGCGCGCTCGGGGTTGTATTTCTGGATCATGGGCAAGATACAGGAACGCGCGGGCGCGGGTGTGCCAAGCGCCAATCGCATCACGCTGCTGCGCGACGTTGACGGCGACGGCGTTGCCGAAGTTCGCGCTGCGTTCTTAACGGGGCTCAATTCGCCATTCGGCATCACGCTGGTCGGCGATCAGCTGTACGTCGCCAACACCGACGCGGTGATGGCGTTTCCGTACAAGGAGGGCGAAACAGAGATCAAGGCGCCTGGCGCAAGGATCGTCGACCTGCCCGCCGGTCCGTTTAATCATCACTGGACTAAGAACGTCATTGCAAGCCGTGACGGCTCGAAGCTGTACGCGACGGTCGGATCGAACAGCAACGTCGGCGAAAACGGTTTGTCGATTGAGGAAGGCCGCGCAGCAATCTGGGAAGTCGACCCTGCTGGCAAGAGCCGCCGCCTGTATGCCTCAGGGCTGCGCAACCCGAACGGCATGGCGTGGGAGCCGACCACCGGTGTGTTGTGGACCGTAGTCAACGAACGTGACGACCTTGGCCACAACCTGGTTCCGGATTACATGACTTCGGTGCGCGACGGCGGATTTTATGGATGGCCATGGAGTTACTTCGGTCAGCATGTCGACGAGCGTGTCGAGCCGAAGCGGCCCGATCTCGTAGCAAAGGCAATCGTGCCCGACTATGCGCTCGGCTCGCACGTTGCGGCCCTCGGCCTCGCGTGGAGCGAAGGCAACACGCTGCCGGAGCAATTCGCCAGCGGCATGTTCATTGGTCAGCATGGCTCATGGAATCGCAAGCCGCGCAGCGGCTACAACGTTGTGTTCGTTCCATTTGCAGCGGGCCGCCCTTCGGGTCCGCCTATCGATGTGCTGACAGGCTTCGTCAACGCGGATGGCAAAGCCTACGGCCGCCCGGTCGGCGTTGCGATCGACCGCAAGGGTGCGCTGCTGGTTGCCGATGACGTCGGCAACATCATCTGGCGCGTGACATCTGCCGGTGCCAAGTAAGCCGGCCTGCATCGCCTTCGTGGCCGCTGCCGCTGTTGTGCAGGCATTTGCACAACCAGCACACGCCCAGGTCGGTCAACAGCGTGAACCGTCGGTCGTCGCTTCGAAGTCACGCGCCGCAGCGCGCGCGGAGCGACGCGTTGAAGCAATTAACGCGGATACAGCCGAAGCTGCGCGGCGCATCGTTGCTCTGACTAATGCCTTTCGGCGTGGCGAGAGTCTGCCGCCAACCGGTCCGGCTCCGCAGCTCACAAGCACAGCACGCTACTTTGCCGATTTCATGGCACGCACTGGCAAGTTCAGCCATTCGGCCGACGGCACCGAACCCGCCGCGCGCGCAAAGCGCTTCGGCTACGAGTACTGCACGGTCGCCGAAAACATCGGGTACGTCTTCTCCACGGGCGGCATCGATACCGCAGAGCTGGCGCGCCGTATCTTCGAAGGCTGGCAGAACTCGCCAGAGCATCGCAAGAATATGGTCAACGCTGACGTGACCGAAACTGCAGTAGCTATTGCGCGCAG
>DATLOA010000346.1:0-3284 GCA_035536515.1 Burkholderiaceae bacterium
ATGGCGCCGAAGAACACTCCGCGCGAGATCGTCAATCGTCTTAGTGCCGAGATTACGAAGATCACGAGCCGACCCGACGTGCGCGAAGGTTGGGCCAAGCAGGGGGCGCTAGCAATGACGATGACGCCGGACGAGTTCGCGCGCTTTATTGGGAGTGACATCGCAAAGTGGGACCGCATCGTGAAGATCTCGGGAGCCAAACCTGATCAATGACTTCGCACGAAGGCAGTGCGCTACATGTTTTAAGCGCGGGCGCTGCACAAGGTTTGGTTGAAGCGCTGGCTCCGAGGTTCCTTGCCGAAACCGGCGTTGCGCTTCGCACAACGTTCGATGCCGTTGGCGCAATTCGCGAGAAGCTTTTGGTCGGCGATGCATGCGATGTATTAATTTCAACGCAAGCGATGGTCGATGGGTTATCGCGCAGCGGACACGTGGCGCCTGCACATGCCGCGCTCGGGCACGTGCGAACCGGTATCGCCGTTCGTGCCGGCGACGCGCTACCAGATATCAGCAACCGCGGGGCGCTTCAGCGCAGCTTGTGTGCGGCCACCGAAATTTTTCTGCCTGATCCTCAGCGCGCAACTGCCGGTATTCATTTCGCACGCGTAATCGACCTTCTGGAAATACGAACAGACGTGGCCGCACGCTTGCGGCCGTACCCGAACGGCGCGGCGTCAATGCGCGCGCTTGCGCAAAGCGAGAGCTCAACACCGATCGGCTGCACGCAGATGAGCGAAATCAAGTACGCGAAAGGGGTAGCGCTCGCCGGCGCGCTCCCATGCGAGTTCGAGCTCGCGACAGCGTACGCCCTCGCCATATCCGCCCGCGCACAACAGCCCGAACTTGCGCGGCGCTTTGCCCAATTCATCTGCGGACCCGAAGTGCGTAGCGTTCGCGGCGAAGCGGGGTTCGAAACCTGAATTACGTGCGCTCCGGCAGCCATCAGTAGTTTGCTACGCTGCGCCTTCGCTCATAGCGCGACGCGGGAGAGCGTGATTCGATTTGGTATCGAATCACCGCCGAAGGCGCAACGCCCGTAATCGCTCAGGTGCAAGAACCGCATCGCGCGAGCGACTCTGGAGAGACCGTCGAGGCTTGACGGCGCCGAAGGTGCAGCGAGCTGCCGGTTGACGGCGCTTGCAAACTCTCAGGCAAAAGGACAGAGGGGCGCACACCGGCGTTTGCCGGTGCGTGAACCTTCGCTTTGGGGCCGCATGCCGTTGAACCGCACTCCGCTGTATGAAACCCACGCTGCTGCTGGCGCCAAGCTGGTTGACTTCGGGGGCTGGGAGATGCCACTCAACTACGGGTCACAGATCGAGGAGCATCACGCGGTGCGCCGCGACGCTGGGATGTTCGACGTCTCCCACATGCGTCCCGTGGATCTTGAGGGCGGGGACGTGCGGGAATTTCTGCGCGTGCTGATTGCCAATAACGTCGACAAGCTGGCGCAGCAGGGTAGGGCGCTGTACTCGTGCATGTTGAACGACGCCGGCGGCGTGATCGACGATCTGATCGTTTATTTCATGCGCGACGACTGGTTTCGTATCGTAGTCAACGCATCGACCGCGGACAAAGACGTGACGTGGATGCGGCAGGTTGCTGCAACTCGGGGCTTCAAGGTTCAGGTCATACCGCGGCATGACCTTGCGATCATCGCTGTGCAAGGTCCGCATGCGCGTGCGAAGTTCTGGCAAGCACGGCCGGCAACGCTGGACGCTACCGAAAGACTCGCCGCATTTTTCGCAGTCGAAGTTGACGATATGTTCGTTGCGCGCACCGGTTACACCGGCGAAGACGGCTTCGAAGTCATCCTGCCCGCGCGCGACGCGCGGCAGATGTGGAGTGATCTTAGAGCCGCCGGTGTTGCAGAGGCAGGTCTTGGTGCGCGCGACACGCTGCGGCTGGAAGCGGGCATGAACTTGTATGGCAATGACATGGAAGAAGGTGTGTCGCCGCTCGATGCCGGCCTTGCATGGACCGTCGATTTGAAGACACCGCGCGAGTTCATCGGCCGCGCTGCCCTGGAACGCAACGGTGCAAACATGGCGCTGGTCGGCTTAAAGCTACTTGAGCGTGGGGTTCTACGCTCGCATCAGAAGGTCGTCACTGCAGCAGGAGAAGGCGAAATCACCAGCGGCACATTCTCACCAACGCTTCAGACCTCGATTGCAATGGCGCGAGTGCCGCGCGCAGTCAAGATTGGCGATAGTGTCCAGGTTGACGTGCGTGGGAAATTGCTGAATGCCCAGGTCGTCAAGATGCCGTTCGTGCGCAACGGCAAAGCGCTGAATTAATCGAAGGAGTATCCATGCAGTTTCCGGAACAACTGAAATACACATCGACTCACGAGTGGGTCAAGCAGGGCGATGACGGTCTGATTTGGGTCGGAATCACAGATGCCGCGCAGGACATGCTGGGCGATCTTGTCTTCGTCGGCGACGTGAAGGTGGGCCAGACGCTGAAGGCCGGTGAGACGGCCGGCGTGGTCGAGTCGGTCAAGGCGGCGTCCGACATTTATGCACCCGTCGACGGCGAAGTGGTCGCGTTTAACGATGCGCTCGAAGCCGAGCCGCAGAAGCTGAACTCGGGTCCGTACGACGCCTGGATCTTCAAGATGAAGAGCGCGAAGCCGATTGATAGCTTGCTGAACGCCGAAAAGTATCGCGCCAATGTTGATGCTGCGAAGTAGCGTTGCACTTCTAATTGCAACGACTTCACTGCCGGCCGCTGGCCAGCCTGCAATGCCCGTGTTTATGGCCGGCTGCTGGTTGGGCGACCACGCTGACAGCCGGCGATCTTCGTACGAAGTGTGGGTCGCGCCAAAAGCAGAGCGAATGCTCGGCGTAAGCCAGACCATGCGGCCCGATCGGACCGAGTTTGAGTTTCTGCGTGTCGAGCGCTCAGCAGGCCAGATCGAGTATGTCGCGCAGCCTTCCGGGCGTGCACCGACGCGCTTTCGCATGAGCGATGCCTCGGCAACCCATGCCGAGTTCGTCAATCCAGAACATGATTTCCCGCAGCGGATTCGCTACTCACGCGAGAGTGACTTGCTGCGCGCCGAAATCTCTGGCGGCAACCCTATGCGCCGGATCGAATTTAGATTTCGCAAAGTTGGCTGCGAATCCCTGACGCAATAGACCCATGTCCACACTTTCCGAACTCGAAGCGCACAACGATTTTCATTCGCGGCACATTGGGCCAAACGATTCCGAGATCGCCGAGATGCTCGCTGTCGTGGGCGCATCATCGCTGGATGATCTGGTCGATGCGATCGTGCCGCC
>DATLOA010000347.1:0-5577 GCA_035536515.1 Burkholderiaceae bacterium
ATGTTGCAGCTTCGCGATCGCGTCCGGCGTCCACATATGCTGCTCGCCGCGCACGCGCCATTGATACTCGCCGCCGGCATCGAGCTGCGTGGCAAGCACCGGGTCGTCGGAGAAAGCGCCGCGATGGGTTCGCACCGCTTCCTCCATCACTTCGAACAAGCCGACACCGCCGATGTTGCTGGCAGTGCCGCGGAAATATTTTTCGACAAATTCCTTTGAAAGCCCCACGGCTTCAAAGATCTGGGCACCGCAGTACGACATATAGGTGCTAATGCCCATTTTGGACATTACCTTGTGCAGGCCCTTGCCGATCGCCTTGACGTAGTTGTTGATCGCCTTGTCAGCATCCGGGCCATGCAGATCGGCGAGCGTTTCGAGTGCAAGGTACGGATGCACGGCCTCCGCTCCGAATCCCGCGAGCAATGCAAAGTGATGTACTTCGCGCGCCGAGCCCGTTTCCACGACCAGGCCGGTGCACGTGCGAAGACCCACAGCGATCAAATGCTGGTGCACGGCGCTGGTCGCCAGTAACGCGGGTATTGCCACCGTGTCAGCATCGAGGGCTCGATCGGTGATCAGCAAGAGGTTGTAGCCGGCGCCAATCGCATCGACCGCTTGCGCACACAATGACGCGAGGCATGCTTCAACACCCGCCCTACCCCAAGCGAGCGGATAGCAGATGTCGAGCTCGAACGAGCGAAACTTATTCGACGAATAGTTTTCGATCGCTCGGATTTTTTCAATATCGGCAAACCCCAAAATCGGCTGGGTGACCTCGAGTCGCATCTGCGGATTGACGTTGTTGATGTCGAGCAGATTCGGCTTCGGACCGATAAAGCTGACCAGTGACATCACCAGCTGTTCGCGAATCGGGTCGATTGGCGGGTTGGTCACCTGCGCAAACAGCTGCTTGAAGTAGTTGTACAGCGGCTTGGCGCGATCCGACAACACTGGCAATGCCGTGTCGTTGCCCATCGAGCCGACCGCTTCTTCCGCCGCGAGCGCCATCGGCTCCATAAGCAAACGCACGTCTTCTTGCGTATAGCCGAACGCCTGCTGACGATCGAGCAACGGAACGTCGAGCTTCGCCGCTGAGCCTGGCGTGGCGCTCCCCAAAGGAAGATCATTCAGCTTGATGCGGATGCGCTTGATCCACTCCTTGTACGGCTTGCTTGACGCGAGCTGCTGCTTCAACTCGGCGTCGTCGATGATGCGGCCCTGCTCGGTATCGATCAAAAACATCTTGCCGGGCTGCAAGCGCCACTTCTTAACGATGCGGCTCTCGGGAATCGGCAGCACGCCAACCTCGGACGCCATCACAACCATGTCGTCGTCAGTGACGATATAGCGCGCAGGCCGCAAGCCATTGCGATCTAGTGTCGCGCCGATACGAACGCCGTCCGTAAAGGCAATCGCCGCCGGGCCGTCCCACGGCTCCATCATCGCGGCGTGGTACTCGTAGAACGCACGGCGGGACTCATCCATCAGCGTGTGCTGCTCCCACGCTTCCGGAATCATCATCATCATCGCGTGCGCGATGGGATAGCCGCTCATGATCAGCAGCTCGAGCGCGTTATCGAAACACGCGGTATCGGACTGCCCTTCGTAGATAAGCGGAAAGAGCTTAGCGAGATCGCCGCGCAATACCGGTGAGGACATGACGCGCTCACGCGCACGCATCCAGTTAAAGTTGCCCTTGACGGTGTTGATCTCCCCGTTGTGCGCGACCAGGCGATACGGGTGTGCGAGTTCCCAAGACGGAAACGTATTGGTCGAGAAGCGCTGGTGAACCAACGCAATTGCGGAAACAACGCGTGGATCGCGCAGATCCCTGTAGTAGCGACCAACCTGATCCGCGAGCAACAAACCTTTGTAAACGACGGTACGCGTCGACATCGACGGCACAAAGTATTCCTTGCCGTGCTTCAGTTTCAGTGCCTGAATCTTGTGGCTCGCGGTCTTGCGAATCACGTAGAGTTTCCGCTCCAGAGCATCGGGCACCATTACGTCCGCGCCGCGGCCGATGAAGACTTGGCGGATCACGGGCTCGCGATTCTTTACCAGCGGCGACATCGGCATGTCGCGGTCCAGCGGCACGTCGCGCCAGCCAAGCACGCTCTGGCCCTCGGCGCGCACCGTGCGTTCCAGTTCCTGCTCGCACGCCAGACGCGAGGCGTGCTCGCGCGGCAAAAAGATCATGCCGACGCCGTATTCACCCTGCGGCGGCAACGTTACGGAATGCTTCGCCAGCTCCTCGCGGTAAAACGCATCGGGGATCTGCAACAGGACCCCCGCGCCGTCACCGCATAGAGGATCGGCACCGACAGCACCGCGATGGTTCAGGTTTTGCAGTATCAGCAGTGCCTGCTGGACCAGGGCGTGACTTGGTCGACCCTTGATGTTCGCGACAAAGCCGACCCCGCACGCGTCGCGTTCGTTGGAACTGGCGTACAAGCCATGCTGGGCAGCGTGCTTGAGGGCAGCGCCTTGTTGATCAGAAAACATCGGGGCCTCAGAGTAGATGGCAACTTTACTGCGATGCAGCAAGCCGTACAACCATAAATACGGTTCAACTGACGAACGCAGCTTGCCGCGATGCGAAACGTGCCAGCGGAGGGTCAAGCATCGACCGCAAATAACCGCCGGTGCTCCTTGATCGCATATCGATCGGTCATGCCAGCAACATAGTCCGCTATCGCGCGGGGTGTGTCGAGTGCAGCTCGTTTCTGATGATCTGCCGGTAGCAGCCTAGGTTCTTCAATAAAGGCCCCAAACAGGTCTCCAACAATACGCCGTGCCTTGGTCGACATGCGCATCACGCGGTAGTGACGATAAAGCTCGTCGTGCAGAAACGACTTGAGCTCATCCGCGTCCCGCCGCATTGAATCCGAAAATGCTGCCAGCGGCGGCGCGGCGCGCACCCCATCAATGTCGGCAGGCGCAGCGCGGGCAATGCGGCGACGCGATTCGTCAGTCAAATCGACCACCAACGTGTTAATCATGCGCCGCACCGTTTCATGAACCATTCGGCGCTCGGCAAGTGCCGGATGCTCGGCCCGCACGGTCGCCAGGTGGCGAGCGAACAAAGGCACGCGCTCGAGCTGCGATACGTGCAGTAAGCCCGAGCGAAGGCCATCGTCGATATCGTGATTGCTATACGCGATCTCGTCGGCGAGGTTGGCGATTTGCGCTTCCAGGCTCGCCTGCGTCCTAGTCAGAAATCGCTTGCCGACATCGCCCAGCTCGCGCGCGTTTTTGACGGAGCAGTGCTTGAGAATCCCTTCGCGCGTCTCGAAGGTCAGATTAAGTCCATCGAACGTTGCATAACGCTCCTCAAGCACGTCAACGACCCGCAGCGATTGCAGGTTGTGCTCGAACCCACCGTGCGGTTTCATGCACTCGTGCAGTGCATCCTGACCCGCATGCCCGAACGGCGTGTGGCCGAGGTCATGCGCAAGCGCGATCGCTTCGACCAAGTCTTCATTGAGCCGCAGGTTGTACGCCACAGCACGTCCGATTTGCGCGACTTCCAGCGAGTGAGTCAGGCGCGTTCGAAACAAATCGCCTTCATGATTGACGAAGACCTGCGTTTTGTACTCGAGCCGACGAAACGCGGTCGAGTGAATGATGCGATCGCGATCGCGTTGAAATTGCGTGCGGCTGACCGGATCGGCTTCATCATGCAGGCGGCCGCGCGATCGTCCAGCGTGCGCAGCAAAGGGCGCGAGCGTCCCACTTTCGACCTGAATCTGGCTCATACGAATCCGCGGGCAGTGAGCGCCTGCAACACTAATGGCTGTGGAACCGTGCGCTGTGTTGCGCGGCCGATGCCGTCCAAAACAATGAATCGCACTTGGCCGGCATCGGCCTTCTTGTCGCTGCGCATCATTTCAATGGCGTCTAACGCCGAAAGACCATCGACGTGCGTCGGCAGACCAGCCCTTTCTACCGCTGTCTCGATTCCCTTCACATCAGACGCGGCTAGCGATCCAATAAGACGCGAAAGCTCCGCCGCCAGCACCAAACCGCAGCCGACGGCCTCGCCGTGCAACCAGCGTGAATACCCGGTCATTGCCTCGATCGCATGACCGAAGGTGTGGCCCAAGTTCAGTTGCGCTCGCTCACCGGCCTCGTGCTCATCGCGCGCGACGATCGAGGCCTTTATCTCGCACGATCCGCCGATGGCATCGGCCAGTGCAGATGCATCGTGCACCCGCATCGCTTGGAGCGAGGCCACCATGCGCTCGAAGTAACCGGAGTCCGCAATTAAGCCGTGTTTCAAAATTTCGGCCAGGCCGGCTGAGAGCTCGCGCGCTGGCAGTGTCTGCAGGGTATCGGTGTCGCTGACGACCGCCGATGGCTGATGAAATGCACCGATCAGGTTTTTGCCGCCTTCATGATTGATGCCGGTTTTGCCACCCACTGACGAATCGACCTGGGCCAACAAGGTCGTTGGCACCTGTACGTAGCGAATTCCGCGCAGGTATATCGACGCGGCAAATCCTGCGATGTCGCCGACTACGCCGCCCCCCAGTGCGATAATCACCCCGCGCCGGTCGACACGGGCTTTAACGAGTGAGTCAAGGACGTGTGAAACGGCCGCCCATCGCTTGTGCTGCTCGCCATCGGGAAGTGCAACGACCCCGACAGACGGTGCGGACAGCGCCGCGTGAGCCCGCCGCGCGTAAAGCGGAGCGACTAGGTCGTTGGTCACGATTACGGTCGAGGTAGGTGCCAACGGCGTGACAAATTCCTGCAACCGATCGAGCAGCCCCCTGCCGATCGCGATCGGATACGAGCGTTCTTTCAGATTGACGTTGATACACCGCATGCTGCAGTTTAAGTCGCGCGCCGCGCGGCACGACGATCAAGCGCTGCGAAGCACGATCGCTTTCAACTGAGGATGCTCGACCAGCCGCGTGACCAGCCGGCGCGGATTCGAGGCGGCAGACTGGAACACCAGATGTGCAGCCTTTTCGTAAAGTGGCTCGCGCTGTAACAGCAACTCATCAATTCGCGCCCGTGGATTTGTTGTCTGCAATAGCGGCCGCGATCGATCCTGGCGGGTACGTCGAAAGATCTCATCGGCGCTGGCCCGCAGGTAAATTACCAAGCCGCGCTCCCGCATCGCCTCGGCAACCTCCGCGTCCAGAACGGCGCCGCCACCTGTTGCCAGCACGATGCCCGGGCGCTGCGTCAACTCGGCCAGCAGCCCGATCTCGCGCCTGCGAAAGCCAGCTTCGCCTTCGATTTCGAAAATCGTTGGAATTGGTACGCCGCTACGCGCCTCCAGTTCCCGATCGGCATCGACGAATTGATAGTTCAGCTGCTGCGCGAGCAACCGCCCGACCGTCGACTTGCCGGCGCCCATCATGCCGATTAAAAACACAGAACACGGATCTGTTTGCATCAGCTAAAACGGCATCGCTGCGCTCGGAAAAAAAAGAGCCGCATGAGCGGCCCTTTTTTGCGTTGGCGTCCGATCAACGCATTGCCGCGTTGACACGCTCCGATAGAACACGCGGTGTGATGAAGATGATCAACTCGGTGCGATCGTTAACAGACGCCGTGTTCTTG
>DATLOA010000348.1:0-3190 GCA_035536515.1 Burkholderiaceae bacterium
CTGCGTGAGCCAGGCTTGAGCTGCGCCGCGCAGCACGGCGTCGCCCGCCGGGTGGCCACGGCGGTCGTTGTAACGCTTGAAGTGATCGAGATCGATCATCACGAACGTCAGTGGGTGTCCGTTACGCCGCGCGCGCGCGAATTCGACCGGTACCACATCATCGAGCCCGCGCCGATTTATTGCGCCGGTCAGCGCATCTTCGCGCGCAACCTGCTGCATCCGATCGAGCAGCGCGCGATTCGTCTTCAAAGTGCGCAGCGCCAGCAAGCCCAAAAGCAGGCTCAGCGCCAGCGTGCCGCCGAACAATGCCATTAGCGCATACTCGGAACGCACGTTTACTTTCTCCGCGCTGCGCGCGACGTTCGCGGCTCGCAAGCGGACGGCGCCGACCAGTTCCGACAATGACCTGTCGAAGGCGTCGAACCGCTGCTGCGATCGGGCCGCGGGTTCGCGCGCTGTCTCGATGCCGGCACCACTGCGCGCGCCGGCATCGATCAAACTTTGATTGACCGGACCCATATCCGCCATCGCCGCTTTCGCCTCCGCCAGCCGAACCCGCTCTGTGTCCGATAGGCGAAGGCTGCCGATTTCGTCCAGCCCGGAGTCAAGCCCGCGCAATGCTGCGCGAAGAGCGGCCGCGTCAGGCGCGGAAGATGGGGCTTCCGTATCCCGCAACTGCATGATGCGCAACGCTGCGCCGGATTTTTGCACCTCCAGTGCCGCATGCGACAGGGTCAAAGCCTGCTCGTAATGCTCGATCACTTCGCTTTCCATCGCCATCGAACGCACGACGACCAGCACACCGATCGTCATCAAGGCAGCCGCGATGACCCCGATCGCCCAGGGCCGTATCTGATCGAGTCTGAAGTTCGATGCGCTTGGCGCGATGGCGGCCATGAAGCGCGATTCTATGGGGCAGCGCGAGTCGTGCGAGGCACGCATGCGCGTGATCTTGACTTAGCAATTATTCCTAGCTCCCCCACGTGACATCAGCGTTTTTCTTCTGCGCCGCGCGCAGCATCTCGATGAGCGGGAACGCACGCTGGCTGAAGGTAACGCCGCGTGCCTGCGTGCCCTTGCCCCCCGCTTCGTCACTCGACGTGTCGGCAGCCGCGTGCTGCGCCTTTTCCTGATCGACCGCGGCGGTCAGGCGCTGCAGCGCATCGGGCACCTGTTCGTTGGTAATGACGCCGCGCGCCGACTCCGGGCGGCCGAGAATCTCGAAAATCCGGCGTGCGTTTTCGGCGAACATCGTGATGTCGGCCGCTACTTTCGAACGAAAAATTACGAGTGCCATTCGGTTCACCAGGTCGTGCAGCAAGGGTAATTGTAGGTTGGCCTCTATACTCGATCGATTCCACAAGATGGAGCCATCCAATGGGCAAAGGTGATGTGCGCAGCCGCCGCGGCAAGATCTATAACGGCAGTCACGGCAAGAAGCGGCCGGGTAGGGTTAAGAAAGCAGCGCCGGTGACGCGCACCAATGCGGCGCCTGCGCGCACAGGAAAACGCTAAAGCAACGCGACGGCATTTTGCTGCATGCGTTGCGGCGTGTTTTGCGCTAGCTATCGTCGCGAGTAACACAGCATGCAATCCCACCTTTAACTGGCGCGAGTTTCGCTCGGCCGACGGCTATGCCGTGATGCTGCCGGGCCGGCCGCAGACGGTCAGCCGAGAAGTCAAACTGCCGGATGCGACGGTGCAGATGTCGATGACATCGACCGGCATCGGTGCCACGCTGTTCGCCGTTGGCGCGGCACAATTGCCGGCCGGATTGAGCGCCGAGCCTGCCGCGCGGCAGCGGACGATCGCTCACCTGCGCGATGCGCTGGTGCGTAACGTGAACGGCAGCCAAGTCAAGCATTCGGCTGCAGCGTTGCCGATCTCGGCCGGCGATGCGCGCAAAGTATGGGGGTCTGAGGCAATAGATGCCACCGGCCGCGACTCCAACGGGCGCACCGTGTTACTTGCCGCGCGCCTGTTCGTCGTCAACGATCGGCTCTTCCAAGTGGTTGCGGTCGGCACCCAGGATGCGATTCCAGCCGACGCGCTCGATACTTTCTTTACATCGTTTCGACTGATTCGGTAGATCTTGGCCGGCCACGCCCCGGTCAGTTGTTGACGACTTTCTCGTCAAGCGCCCGCCAGAATTCCGCGATGGTCGCAGTGCGTCCGTGCACGCTGGCTATGTGCTCCACTGCGAGCCCTTTTTCCTTCAGCTTTTTCGCGAAGCTTACGGTGCTCGGTTGCGGCGGCCCCGGCGGTGCATCGTTATTGGGAATGAAAAAAAGATCGCCTTGGAACACGATGCGCTGCTTCGGCAGATAGGCAACCAGCATTTCGCGCGCGTGCGGGTTAGGCCCGACGTCGATCAGCTCGACCGTCTGCTCGCCGTCGCTAACGGCGTGCTTGCCCCCCTCAACAAACAGGAACTCGGGCTTGCGAGGATTTTTTGCTAGTCGATCGTTCTGCGGCGCAACGGCTATCGTCTCAATGACTTTGCGGTTGGACCGTGTCGTGATCACGGTCGCGCCCTCGGCGATGAAGCCACGCAGGCCGCCGATATGGTCTCCATGGTGGTGCGTAACGGCGATATAGCGGATCGGCTTGCCTGGAATCGTTTCCTTAATGCGCTTGATGACGGCGTCGGCGCCCTCGCTGGTGCCAGGCGCTTCGACGGCAACGATGTAATCCTTGAATTCGACGGCCATCGTGTTCTGATTCTGCCCCGCGACGTTGTGAATCACGTACACACCGTCTGCCAGCTTCTCCACGCTCGGCTTTAACGTCAGCGGCAATGCCGGCACGTTGCGGAATGCTGCGTCGGATACTTCGAATGATTTGTCGGCATCGGCGGGATTGAATTCGGCCTTGACCTTGTAGCGTGCGACAACGTCGCCCGCCAGCCGCCACGTCCAGGTCTGCGGCACTTTCAGTTTTCCCGCGACGGCGTAATTGGAGAACATGATCTCGGAGGCTTGCTGACCGCGCAGCGGATCGGTGATGACCAGCTCGTACTTGGAAACTAGACCGCTTTGCGCGTCGACGTACAGCGCAACCTGCTGCGTATCGGGCATCACGAACGTAACGACGTTGTGCTTACGGCCGTCAAATGGCGCTTCGCCAAGGTAGCGCAGCGAGTTCGCGCCATCGAGCGCCTGCCGCAAGATCAGATTCGGAAGTCGCCGGT
>DATLOA010000349.1:0-4134 GCA_035536515.1 Burkholderiaceae bacterium
GAAAGTGGTCGACATGGCGCACGCGCAGGGAGTCAGCGTCGAAGGCGAGCTCGGGTGTCTCGGCTCGCTCGAGACAATGCGCGGCGACAAGGAAGACGGCCACGGCGCAGAAATCACGATGACGAAGGAAATGCTGCTGACCGACCCCGATCAGGCCGCTGACTTCGTTGCTAAAACGCAGCTCGATGCACTAGCGATTGCGATCGGCACCAGCCATGGTGCGTACAAGTTCACGCGCAAGCCGACCGGCGACATACTCGCGATCGATCGCATCAAAGCGATTCACCGCCGCATTCCGAACACGCACCTGGTGATGCACGGCTCATCGTCTGTGCCGCAGGATTTGCTGCACGAAATTCGGACCTACGGCGGCGACATGAAGGAGACGTACGGCGTGCCGGTGGAAGAAATCCAGGAAGCGATCAAGCACGGCGTACGCAAGATCAACATCGACACCGACATCCGCCTTGCAATGACGGCGGCGATCAGAAAATTTCTGCACGAAAACCCCGGCCACTTTGATCCGCGCGATTACCTGAAGCCGGCGCGCGCAGCGGCGAAGGTGATCTGCAAGCAGCGTTACGTGCAGTTCGGCTGCGAAGGGCAGGCAAGCGGAATTCAGCCGCTGCCATTAACGACAATTGCTCACAAATACACAACCGGAGCTTTGTCGCAGCATGTGCATTGACCGACGGTCGCTTACATACTGCCGCGCAGCCCCAGCCGATCAATCGTGACGCGCTCGGCTTCTACCATCTTGCCAGCGTACTTCGTGTATTCCTCGGGACTCATGTAGATCACCGACTGATCAAAGCGATCGAGGATCGCAAGCACCTTCGGATCTTCGAGCGTTTTGCGGAACGCGTCGTGCAGCGTCTTGACCACCGCCGGATCCATTCCTGGCGGCCCGCCGATGCCGAATGGTGAGTCGGACACCGTGTCGTAGCCGAGCTCAGCCAGCGTCGGTACGTCGGGCCACTTTTTCGTACGCTTCGAGCCGTAGGTGGCGAGCAACCGCAGCTTGCCCGCCTCGACATGCGGTGCCCAGCCGGTCGAATCGCTCGCTGCCTGAATGTGGCCGCCGAGAATCGCCGTCATCATGTCCGCGCTGCCTTTGAACGGCACGTGCGTCAGCTTGATCCCGGCCTTCGCTGCGAACTCTTCCACGGCCAGATGCGGCGTCGTTCCGCTCCCGGTTGAGCCGTAATCGATCTTGCCCGGATTCTTCTTCGCGTCGTCAACGAACTCTTTCAACGTTCTCCATGGGGCTCCAGCGGGCACCACCAGCCCGAACGTGTAGCCCGTCATGTTGATGATGTACGTAAAGTCGCGCAGCGCATCGAGCTGCGGGACCTTCTGCATGTAGGGAATGCGAAAAATGCCGATGGCCAGTTGCGACAGCGTGTAGCCGTCCGGCTTTGCGGTCTTCAGCGCGATCGGCGCGACCGTGCCACCTGCGCCCGGCTTGCTTTCGACGACGATTTGCTGCCCAAGCGTGCGCGAAGCCGATTCGGCAAAAGCCCGCAGCACCTGCTCGGTCGGGCCACCTGCTGGGAAAGCGCAATACAACGTAATCGGGCGCGAGGGAAATGCCTGCGCGCGCAGCGCACTCGACGGCAACGCGGCGAGCGCGCCACTCGCTATCAATATCGTGCGGCGGTCCATGGTGGTCTCCTGATAGTCGTTATGCCGGCGAGTATAGGCAACGCTGCTACAAGTGCTCGATCGAGCGCGCGTAATACATCAGCAGTGCGGTTTCGCCGGCATTTGCGCTGTACAACCCTGCCGATTCGTTAACCAGATGCCGCAGCGTCAGCATGCGCAAGCCTGCGCCGACTGCGTAGTCCCAGTCGCTGCGCGGAACATACACGTGCGCGCCGCGCGCTTGCATCTGTTCGACTTGAGCGGCGACGTGTGACTTGATCTCCATCTCGCTAAGTGCGGTGCCGGCTTGTGCTGCCAGCAAGACGCGCGCGACCAGCGGCACGGGCAAGACCGGAATCAGGCGCCCAATCTTTTCCATTAGATGCCGCCCGAGCGCACTGACTTCGACGATCCGCGTTTCCTTGGTGAGTTTTCGAAAGTCGATGCCGCGTTGCGCGCAATAGCTCTTCGTCGAGATCGGCGTGCCAAAGTTCACGCACGCATAACCAAAGCGGTACCATTTGCTGCGCAGCATGAGCAAGAGCTGGCTGAAAATGAACTTCGAGGTGGTCAGCAATGTTGAAGCGGCGCTTGCTCTCTCTACGCGGCCACTTCCCGTCGATAACTGCGTCCGATCTTCGAGCACGCGGTCGTAGTTCAGTCCAAGCGGAACGAACACTAGATCGCGCTCGCCGTCGAGCGAGAAACCGCGCAGCATGTACTCAAGCACTCCGAACTTCGGCTCGCGCATCCGCCCGTCGCGTGTCAGTCCACCTTCGGGATACACCGCCTGCGTGACGCCGGCCTCGGTCGCCAGCGCGATGTAGCGCTCGAGCACGCGCCGGTACAGTTCATTGCCTGAGCCGCGCCGCACGAAGTACGCACCCATCGCGCGGATCATCTGCTGCAGCGGCCATATCCGCGCCCATTCGCCTACCGCATACGACAGCGCCGCCTGCTCAGCCGCCAGGTGTGCCGCGAGGATGTAGTCCATGTTGCTGCGATGGTTCATCACAAACACAACCGTTGCGTTGGGTGGCACCGCGGCCAGGCCCGCTTCGTCGGAGTATCCGATACGCACGCGATACAAAAGGCGGCTGACCTTTCGGCTTAGCCACGCACCTACGCGAAAGTAGAGGTAGGCGTTGAAAGCCGGCACGATCTCGCGCGCGTAGCGCTCGACCATCTGGTGCACGACTTCACGCGGCATCTGGTTGGCCTGGGCGTGCGCTGTTGCGGCCTGCTGCACTTTTTCATCGAACACCAGTCGATCGATCAGCGTGCGACGGCTCGTCCGCTGAAACGGACGAATTTGCAGCCGCAGCCGTTGCCCGACTTCGTCGAGCACTTTGTTGGCGCGCGTTCGGATCACCCAGCGCACGCTCGGCACCAGCAGGCGGTCGAGCAGCGCGAAAAGCGCGAGCAGCGCACCGACGATCGCAACCCATAGCGGGACTTCTATCGTGCCCAAACTGCCAGCCTTGTTCTTCTAGTAAACGACGGTCGCAACAATGTACTGCGCGCCGCGGCGTGCTGGGACGTTGTCTAAGCGAGCGTGACTTTGGTTTCCAGTCGACCCGCGCGCTCGTGCCACGCTGCAATTTGAAGTTGGGTCCCCGTTTCGGCTCTGACGATCCAATCGACCTTCGCGCGATCCGCCGTCACCTTTTTGTTCGGCCAGAACGAGATGCCGGTATGCAGATAAGCCCAGCCTTCGAGTTCGCCGAGTTCTTCGCGCGGCTTGCCAGACAACAGCTCAGCACCATCCGGTAATTCAATCTCGGCCAGCACGCCGCGCAGCAGCTTGCGCTTGACCGCCATCTTGGTGACGTAAGTCGGCAACCATCCACTGTTCTGCACGATCAGCCGGACGCGCCATGCTCCGTCACCAGCTGCCGAAATCTCGACCTGCCCGAGCTCCAGCTTCGGCGAGACCAGCGCCTGCCATAGCAGCCACTGCGGAAAACGCGCGATTTCTTTTTCGCGCAGCGCCGGCGGCGGGTTGGCGAAAACGTGCATCTTGTTCCATCCGCCGATCTCGACCTCGCCGAGCTGCGGATGGTTAAATGGCTTCCAGTCGATGTGCCCCTCGTTAGGCGCCACGCGCTGCGCCCACTCGAATACCTTCAGATCGTCTTCAATCGGATGATCGCGAAACCAGTGAATCCATTCCTTGTTCTCGATGCCGGCTTCCTTTTTCGGATTCCAGATCTCGATCGTCCAGGTGAACATGCCGAGGTGCTCGTAGATCCAGTCGAACGATCCGCTGATGTGTTCGCCCGGCATGTATTGAAACTCATGCCAAATTGAAATCGCGGGATAACCGGTCAACTCCTCCCCCTTCTTGCCGACCGTTTGGTATGTCCACAGATCTTCGGCGGGCAGCTTTTCGTCGGGAGCGGAGCCCAGCGGGCGCAGCAGTACGCCGGAAAACGTGTGAATGCTGGTGCCGCCGCAGATGTTCGGATGCGACGTAAAAAATTCGACGAT
>DATLOA010000350.1:0-2564 GCA_035536515.1 Burkholderiaceae bacterium
CCGATACCGCTCGCCGATCACCTTTGCCACGGTCGACAGCTTGAAGACGTCGATCGGCTGCGCGCGTGCGTATTCCGAATCCGCAATGAAGCGCGCACGCACGTCGGCGCTCATCGCGGCAGGAAATACCGGCCGCAGAAAAGCATTTCCCCAATGCCGCTGACCTTCATCGGACAACAGAAAATCCAGCATCTTCTTGCCCTGCTCCGGATTCGGACCGCGCGCGACGAGTCCCATCACATACGGCAGTTGCTGTGTGCCTTCGCGCGGAATCACGAATTGGACCGGCGCCTTGTCGGTGTACTGCGCGCGGTAAGCGTTGAAGTCGTAGTCAAACAGAATCGGAATCTCGCCCGACAACACGCGCGCGTACGCCGTCTGCGTCGGCACGATTGGATCGTTCGCCTGCAATTGCTTGAAGTAGGCGATCGCCGGATCGAGGTTCTCGTACGTGCCGCCGAGCGCCAAGTTGACAGCGATCACGCCCACCTGACCGACGGCGGCACTGGACGGGTTCAGGTAACCCACCATGCCCTTGTAATCGGGATTCGTCAGGTCGCGCCACGAGCGCGGCACCGGCTTTCCGCGCAGCGCGGCGGTGTTGATGAACAAACCCAACGTGCCCGAGTGAATCGTGAACCAGTAACCATCCGGATCTTTCAGCCCCGCGGGAATGTCATTCCACCGTTGCGGCTTGAACGGCGCGAGCACACCGGCTTCGCGCGCCTGCGGACCCACCTGTCCGCCAAGGTACGTGACATCGGCGACCGGGTTGCCTTTCTCGGCGATCAGCGCTGCGAGTGATTGCCCCGAATTCTTATTGTCCGGCGGAACCGAAATGTTGAGCTTCTGGTTGATCAGCTTCAGCATGCCGCCCCAGTCGGCCCACTCGGGCGGACAGTTGTAGCAAATGGCGCGCTGCTGCTGCGCGAACAACGGTAATGGAACCACTTGGGACGCGCCTGCGATGGTGGCAAATGTGAGAAGTCGGCGTCGGTTCATGATTTCCTCTCGAGTTTTAACGCTGGGTGTCATTTAATTCTAAGGCGGAAATCGAGACCGAAGCGTGACCTCACTCGCACACTCTTAAGTAAACTGCCGCCCCTGCGCGATGGCGCGCATGACCGCTCGCATGCTCCCCTCGCACAAACAACAGATTGCCGGCTTGATTGAAAGAGCATGCGCGCAGCTTGGTGTGACGGGCATTTCAATCACACTCGATCGACCAAAGGTCGAAGCGCATGGCGACGTCGCTACTAACGTAGCGCTGCAGGCCGCCAAGGCGCAGAAGAAGAATCCACGAGAAGTGGCCGCAGAAATCGCAGCCGCGATCCGTGACTCTCCTGATTTCTCATCGCTGCTCGACACAATCGAAGTTGCCGGCCCCGGCTTCATCAACTTGCGGCTGGCGCCCAGCGCCCGGCAGCAGGTAGTTAGCGAGGCGCTGAATCAGGCCAACCGTTTCGGCACGACACAGGCCTACGCTGGCGAGCGTGTAATGGTCGAGTTCGTATCGGCCAACCCGACCGGGCCGCTGCATTTGGGCCACGCGCGGCAAGCAGCACTCGGCGATGCACTGGCCAATTTGTTAGCGGCGCAGGGCTGGCAAGTCACCCGCGAGTTTTATTACAACGACGCCGGCGTACAGATCGCGAACTTGGCGCTTTCGGTGCAGTTGCGGGCCCGCGAGCTAAACGGTGAAGCGATCGAGTTTCCTGAAACGGGCTATCGAGGCGAGTACATCGCCGAAATCGCACGCGACTATCTGGCGGCGGGCGGCGACATCGGCGCGCTGGCCGCGATTCAGCATTTCGCAGTTGCCTATCTGCGCAACGAGCAGGACTGCGATCTGGCAGCGCTTGGGGTGCACTTCGACAATTATTTTCTCGAATCGTCTCTGTACAGCGACGGCAAGGTGGCCGCAGCGGTCGATGCGATGACCGCATCGGGCATGACGTACGAGCACGAAGGCGCGTTGTGGCTGAAGACCACTGCGTTCAGCGCGGACGAACTCACGGGGCTCGGCGGGCCACCGGCAGATGACAAGGACCGCGTAATGCGCAAGTCGGATGGCACGTACACCTACTTCGTGCCCGATGTGGCCTATCACACCACCAAGCTGCAGCGTGGCTTCGACAAGGTGGTCAACGTGCAGGGCACCGATCACTATGGAACTGTTGCGCGCGTTCGCGCCGGATTGCAGGCGGCAGCAGGGTCGCTCGGCATCACTGTGCCGCGCGGCTATCCGGACTACGTGCTGCACAAGATGCTGCGCGTGACCAAGGACGGCGAAGAAGTGAAGATGAGCAAGCGCGCCGGCACTTATGTCACGCTGCGCGACCTGCTCGACTGGGTCGGGCGCGATGCGACCCGGTTCTTTCTGGTCTCGCGCAAACCCGACGCGGAGTTCGTGTTCGACGTCGACTTGGCGGTGTCGAGATCGGATGAAAACCCGGTGTACTACCTGCAGTACGCGCACGCGCGTATTTGCTCGGTATTGGCGCAGGCGGAAGAAAAAGGCTTCGCCGCGCCGGGTGGCAATGTTGATCTGGCTCCGCTGCAAA
>DATLOA010000351.1:0-2994 GCA_035536515.1 Burkholderiaceae bacterium
ACCAGCACGTCGCCAGCGTTGACTTCGGCGCCGATGTAGACGATGCCCGAATCGTCCAGCCGCCCGAGCTGGTTCTCCGAGAGATTGGAGATATCGCGGGTGATCTCTTCTGGCCCCAGCTTGGTATCGCGCGCGACGACATTCAACTCTTCGATGTGGATCGACGTGTAGCGGTCGTCAGAAACGACACGCTCCGAGATCAATATCGAGTCTTCGAAGTTGTACCCGTTCCATGGCATGAACGCGACCAGCATGTTCTGCCCCAGCGCGAGCTCACCCAGGTCGGTCGACGCGCCATCCGCGACCACGTCGCCCTTAGCAATAGATTCGCCCTTCTTGACGATCGGCGTCTGGTTGATGTTGGTGTTCTGATTCGAGCGCGTGTACTTGGTCAGGTTGTAAATATCGACGCCGACTTCGCCCTGCACGTTTTCCTTGTCGTCAACGCGCACGACGATGCGATTCGCATCGACGTAGTCAACCGTGCCACCACGCAGTGCCTGCACAGTGGTGCCCGAGTCGACGGCGACGGTACGCTCGACACCAGTGCCCACAAACGGCTTCTCAGGACGCAGGCAAGGCACCGCCTGGCGCTGCATGTTCGAACCCATCAGCGCGCGGTTCGCATCGTCGTGCTCAAGGAACGGAATCAACGATGCCGCAACCGAAACGATCTGCGAAGGCGCGATGTCCATGTACTGAACGCGACCCGGCGACATCAACACGAACTCGCCGTTCTCGCGGCAGCTGACCAGCTCGTCCTGAAACTTGCCGTTCTTATCGAGCGGCGCATTCGCCTGCGCAATCACATACTTGCCTTCTTCGATCGCCGACAAATACGAAATGTCGGTCGTGACCTTGCCAGCATCGACCTTCCGGTACGGCGTCTCAAGGAAGCCGTACTCATTCAATTGCGCATACAGCGCCATTGAATTGATCAGGCCGATGTTCGGCCCTTCAGGCGTTTCGATTGGGCATACACGGCCGTAGTGCGTTGGATGAACGTCCCGCACCTCAAAGCCAGCACGCTCGCGTGTCAAACCGCCTGGTCCCAACGCCGAGACGCGACGCTTGTGCGTGATCTCGGACAGTGGGTTGGTCTGGTCCATAAACTGGCTTAATTGCGACGAGCCAAAAAACTCGCGGATCGAAGCGGAAATTGGCTTGCTGTTGATCAGGTCGTGCGGCATCAGGTTTTCGGTTTCCGCCTGACCCAGCCGCTCTTTCACTGCGCGTTCAACCCTAACCAAGCCAGCGCGGAACTGGTTCTCGGCAAGCTCGCCGACCACACGCACGCGGCGATTGCCCAAGTGATCGATATCGTCAATCTCGCCGCGACCATTGCGCAACTCGACTAGCAGCTTCATCGTGTCGGCAATGTCTTCGTGCGTCAGCGTCATCGGTCCGGTAATTTCAGGACGGCCGAAGCGGCTGTTGACTTTCATGCGACCGACACGCGACAGGTCGTACGTGTCTTCGTCGAAAAACAGCCGGCGGAACAATGTCTCAACCGCGTCTTCGGTCGGTGGCTCGCCCGGGCGCATCATCCGGTAAATGGCGATACGCGCAGCCAGCTGGTCGCCGGTCTCGTCGATGCGCAGCGTGTTCGAAATGAACGCGCCCTGATCAAGATCGTTGATATAGATCGTGCGGATATCCTGCACGTTTGCCGTACGCAGCGTCTTCAACAAATCTTCAGTCAACTCGTCATTGGCGTTGGCAACAATTTCGCCGGTTTCGGGATCGACGACATTGTTCGCCAGCACGCGGCCGAGCAGATAGTCCTCGGTCACTGCAATGCGCTTCATGCCCGCGGCTTCCATGTCGCGGATGTGCTTGGCATTGACGCGCTTGTCCTTCGCAACGATGACCTTGCCGCTCTTGTCGGTGATATCGAACCGTGCTGTCTCGCCGCGCAGTCTGTCGGGCACGAGTTCCATGAAGCCACCCTCGGCACTCAATGCAAAGGTGTCGAAGCGAAAAAAATGAGCCAGCACCTGCTCGTTGGAAAGACCAATGGCCTTCAGCAGAATCGTCGCCGGCATCTTGCGGCGCCGATCGACGCGGAAGTACAGAATGTCCTTGGGATCGAACTCGAAGTCGAGCCATGACCCGCGATACGGAATCACGCGTGCGGAGAAAAGCAATTTGCCCGACGAATGCGTCTTGCCGCGATCGTGCTCAAAGAACACGCCGGGAGAGCGGTGCAGCTGCGACACGATTACGCGTTCGGTGCCGTTGATAACGAACGAGCCGGTGGTCGTCATCAGCGGTATTTCGCCCATGTAGACCTCTTGCTCTTTAACTTCTTTGACCGTCGGCTTGGAGGCCTCGCGGTCCATGATCACGAGCCGCACTTTGGCGCGCAGCGGTGACGCGTACGTCAGACCGCGCTGCTGGCACTCCTTGACGTCAAATGGCGGCTCGCCTAGATGAAAGCTGACGAACTCAAGCCGCGCCATGCCGTTGTGGCTGGAGATCGGAAAGATCGATGTGAACGCGGCCTGCAAGCCGTGGTTTTCACGCTTTGCGGGCGGCACTTCCGCCTGCAGAAAGTGGGTGTACGACTCGAGCTGGGTCGCGAGTAGAAACGGCACAGATAACACGCTCGGCCGTTTGGCAAAGCTCTTGCGAATGCGCTTTTTTTCAGTGAACGAGTACGGCATGGACGCTCCGTTCGGTACGGGAGGAAGGCAAAACAACTAGCCCAAGATGAGCGACGCGGGGACGACAAAAGCCACCGCGGACGCAGCGATAGACGCATGCATCCGAGTGGCGTAGGTGTGTCCTGCGCGTTCGTTCATCCAGGGAAGACTTTGATGTGGGGACGAAATCCCCACATCAAAGTCCCCTATAAGTTCAGGGGAACCGGCGGAGCTACGCTGCGCCGGTAACACAAAAGTGTTTATTTGATTTCTACCTTAGCTCCTGCGTCTTCCAGCTTCTTCTTCGCCGCGTCAGCATCCGCCTTGTTCACGCCTTCCTTGACCGGCT